>NZ_JBKGHJ010000406.1:0-7717 GCF_046520365.1 Corallococcus sp. 4LFB | reverse complement strand
CGGGGGCCCTGGCGGGCCTGGCCGGCGCGGTGCTGGTGCTGGGCACCGAGGGGCGCTACCCGGGCTCGCTGGGCGCGCCCTACGGCTTCGACGGCATCGCCATCGCGCTCATCGGCAACAACCACCCGCTGGGCGCGGCGCTGGCCGCGGCCGTCTTCGGCGTCCTGCGCGCGGGCGCACGCGCATGCAGCTGCTCGGCGTGCACAAGAGCTTCCCGGAGCTCATCCAGGGCTTCGCGCTGCTCTTCGTCGCCGGCCGCATGGTGTGGCTCGCCCTGCTGGACCGGCGCCAGAAGCGCGCCCGGGCCCAGCCCCCGGCCCCGTCCCAGGCGCAGGTGGAGGTGCCCCGTGCTTGAGGTGCTCCACTCGCTCCTCTTCTCCACCCTGGACGCGGCCCCCGCGCTGGTGTTCGCCGCGCTGGGCGCCATGCTCTCCGAGCGCGCGGGCGTGGTGAGCGTGGGCGTGGAGGGCATGATGCGCACCGGCGCCTTCTGCGCGGCCGTGGCGGCGCTCGTGCTGCCCACGCCGCTCGCGGTGCTGGTGGGCATGGGCGCGGGCGCGGGCCTCGCCGCGGTGCACGGCTTCCTGAGCATCCGCTGGCGGTCGGATCAGGTCGTCTCCGGCATGGCCCTCAACCTGGTGGCCATGGCGGGGGGCACCTTCCTCTTGGAGTCGCTCTACGGCCCCAACGGCACGCCCGCCATCACCCAGCTGTCCCGCTGGAACCTCCCGGGCCTGTCCCACGTCCCGCTCCTGGGCGCGCTGTCCGGCCACGCGGCGCCCACCTACCTGGCGCTCACCCTGCCCTTCCTCTTCCACCTGCTCCTGTCGCGCACGCCCCTGGGCCTGCGCCTGCGCGCCGTGGGGGACAAGCCGCACGCGGTGGCCACGCTGGGCCTGTCCGTGCCCGCCCTGCGCTGGGGCGCGGTGCTGGGCGGCGGGCTGATGGCGGGCCTGGGCGGCGCGGTGCTGTCCACCGCCGTCCTGGACCGCTTCGAACAGCACACCCCCGCGGGCCTGGGCTTCATGGCCCTGGCGGCCATGGTCTTCGGCCGCTGGACGCCGCTGGGGGCCTTCGCCGCCGCGCTCTTCTTCGCCTTCGGCAACGCGCTGAGAATCGGGCTGGCCTCGAGCGCTCCCTGGCTCCTCGACCTGGTTCCCCAGGGCTTCCTGCTCGCCCTGCCCTACCTGTTGACCCTCCTCGTCCTCGCGCTCCAGGGCCAGCGCGGCCACGCCCCCGCCGCCCTCGGCACCCCCTACGAGCAGGAAGCCCGCTGACCATTTTGAGAGGGCCCGGGTATTCTCAGACCCGGGTCCAAATCCACTTTTGGTCAGGTCCGACCCGCGAAATCTGAAGCGGCCACCTGTCCTGATGCGTCTGGTCATTCCGGGCTGATCCGCCAACCCCCTGACCTTACTGGGACATGTTTTTCAGCCTTTCCAGTGTGGGCTGATCTGCCGTTGGGTGGACGTCCGGCATGGCGCTGGCAAGGGAGTGCGCCCATGTCGGATTGCGTACTGGACAGCGAGCAGGGGCGGCAGGTGGCCCTGTTCGGTTCCGGGACGCGGTCCCCCGGGTTCGAGACACCGCCTCCGGGCGGTGGCGGGCCCGGTTTCCAGGCTGGGGTGGCGTGAACATGCAGACGACGGGAACAGGCTCGACGTCACCCCAGCGCCCTCGCGTGATCGCGATCGACATGGAGTCCGGCGGGGTGGAGCGGGTGCGCTCCATCCTCACGCCCGCCGGCTACGACGTGCTGCCCGCGAGCGGGACGACGGCCGCGCTGGAGGCGGTGTCCCGCCACTCCGCGGACCTGGTGCTGCTGGACGTGGACCGCGCCCGCACGGTGGGCCTGGCCGCGTACCGGCGCCTTCGCGAGGAGCTGGCCCCGCCGCAGTTCCCCATCCTCATGCTCACGCCTTCCGCGGACCGCCAGACGCGCCGCGAGGTGATGGAGGCAGGTGTGGACGACTTGCTGACGACCGAACCCCTGGACCCGCTGGAGCTGAAGGTGCGCGTCCACACCCTGCTGGAGCTCAAGGCGCACCGCGAGCAGGGCGGCGTCCGGGAAGTGCTTCAGGACCCGCGCACGCGCTGGGTGCGCATGGAGCGCCTGGCGCGCGTGGGCACGCTCGCCGCGGACCTGGCGACGCAGATGGACCAGCTGGGCGTGGGCCTGCAGCGGGCGCTGGAGCACGTGCGCGCCCGCGCGGGCCTGGGGCTGCCGCCGGACTCGGAGGAGCTGCTCAAGCTGGGCGTGGCCGGGGAGCAGATGCGCCTGCACGGCCAGCACCTGCTGTCGCTGGGCCCCACCTCCCCCAAGGACATCCAGCGCTTCGACCTGCGGGAGGTGGTGCCGGAGGTGGTGTCCCGCCTGCGCGCCTCCGGCCGCCTGGGCCGCGCGGACGTGCGCGCGGTGCTGCCGGAGGACCCCATCGCGGTGGTGTTCAACCGCCGTCAGCTGGAGCAGGTGCTGACGGAGCTGGTCTGCAACGCGGTGGACGCCGTCGAGGACGTGAAGGACCGGCCGCGCGTGGTGCACGTGGGCGTGGAGCTGCCGGACATGTTCGGTGACTTCGGTCCGCAGCTCTTCGTGAAGGACACCGGCATCGGCATCTTCGAGGACGAGCTGCAGGCCATCTTCTCGCCGTACTACACGACCAAGGCCCCGGAGAAGAGCGTGGGCCTGGGCCTCACGGTGGCGCGCACCCTGGTGGAGAGCATGGGCGGCAAGCTCACCGTGAAGAGCCGCGTCAACCTGGGCAGCACCTTCACGGTGGAGCTGCCCGAGCAGACGTCGTCCTGGTAGCCGCTCCAAGCCACCCCACGGGCGGGGACCCGCTCCCCGCCCGCGTGACGCCTGGCTAGAAGCGGTAGGCCACGCCCGCCAGCGCTTCCATCGTGAAGTAGCTGTCGTCGAAGCGCGGGACGATGGAGGGCCCCAGCCGCAGGTTGAAGTTCACGTTGAGGTTGTTGCTGACGAAGTACTCCAGGCCGCCTCCGAAGAGGATGGGGATGACCGGCCCGATGCCCTCGCCGATGTAGACGTTGAACGGCACGTCGATGCCGGCGTTGATCATCAGCGCGCTGCCCACGGGAATGCCCACCACGAACGCCACCGGCAGCGCCATGCCGAAGAGCGTGTTGCCCCGGGGGAAGTAGATGAACGGCCCCGGCTGGAAGGTGATGGCGAAGGCCACCTTGTCCGTCCGGGCAATCATCACGCGCAGCCAGCCCTGGAGCTTGAGCCCCGCGTCGGACGCGTCCACCAGGCCCTCACGGCCCCAGTTGAAGCTGAACTTGCCGCCGATATCCACGGTGTCGGAGCCGCCGTGCAGCAGGCCCAGCGTCAGGCCCGGGAAGCCAATCTGCGCGCTGAACATGTTGCGGCCCGAGCCGACGGTGTCCGCCGCCAGCAGGGACCAGCCCTGCCCGCGAGCCGCCGCGGTGCCGGGGACGGCCAGGAGCACGGCCAGGAGGAAACCAGGAATGAAGCGCTTCACGCGGTTCCTTTCTGCGATGGGCCGCGACAGGGGACGCGACCCGTTGGGTTGAGTTGAAGGGTGATTCAGGACTCAGTCGGGCTGGCCACGCTCGCGGGCCAGCGCCAGGAAGGCGTCGATGAGGGCCGCGAGCTTCGCCTCCGCGCGCTGGCGGGCCTGGGGGAGCGGCTCGCCGGGGGCGGGCGTCTCCTTGTGCTCGAAGTAGTATTTGATCTTGGGCTCGGTGCCGGAGGGGCGCAGGGTGACGCGGCCGCCGCCCTCCAGCGCGAAGGCGACGACGTTGGACGGGGGCAGGCCGCCCTCGCCCTGCTGGTAGTCGCGCACGGCGCTCACGCGGGTGCCGCCGATGTCCTGGGGCGGCGACGCGCGGAAGGCCTCCATGATGGCGCGGATGGTTTGCGCACCGGCGGCGCCAGGGAGGGTCACGTTGCGCTGGGCGCCCACGTGCAGGCCGAAGCGGCGCTGGATCTCCTCCAGGTAGCCCAGCACGGTGGTGCCGCGGGCCTCGCACCACGCGGCCAGGTCCGCCATCACCACGCCCGCGCCCACGCCGTCCTTGTCGCGCGTGGCGGTGCCCACGGTGTAGCCGAGCGCCTCCTCGTAGCCGAAGACGAACTGCGTGCCTTCCTTCGCCGTGCGCTCCAGCGCGCGGTTGGCGATCCACTTGAAGCCGGTGAGGACCTCGTCGTACGCGGCGTCCAGCCCGCGCGCGATCTCCCCCAGCTGCGTGGAGGACACGATGGTGGTGACGACGTGCGGGCGCGCGCGCTTGGTGCCCTGCGTGAGGACGTAGTGGCCCAGCAGCACGCCCACCTCGTTGCCGGTGAGCAGGCGCAGCTTCCCGGAGGCATCCCGCGCCATCACCGCGAGCCGGTCCGCGTCCGGGTCATTCGCGAGCACCAGGTCCGCCTTCACGCGCTCCGCCGTGGCGATGGACAGGTCCATGGCGCCCGGCTCCTCGGGATTCGGGAAGCGCACGGTGGGGAAGCGGCCGTCGGGCTGCTGCTGCTCGGCCACGGGGGTGACGCGCGGGAAGCCCGCCTCCTTGAGCGCGAGCGCCGCCCACGCGCCGCCCACGCCGTGCATGGCGGTGTAGACGATGGACAGCGTGTCGCTGCCCTTGCGGTACAGGCGCAGGTCCAGGATGGCGCGCAGGTACGCGTTGCCCACGTCCTCCGGCAGGTCGCGCCACAGCCCCTTCGCGCGGCCTTCGGCGGGCGTGAGCAGCGGGACGGCGTTGGCGGCCTCCACCTTCGCGATGGCGTCCGCGATGCCCACGTCCTGCGGCGGGACGATTTGCGCGCCGTTGCCCCAGTAGACCTTGTAGCCGTTGTACTCGGGCGGGTTGTGGCTGGCGGTCACCATCACCGCGGCGGCGGCGTCGAGGTGCAGCACGGCGAACGCGGTGACGGGCGTGGGCACCGGCTCCGGGAAGACGTGCGCGGGGATGCCCTCCGCGGCGAACACGGCGGCGGTGTCCTCCGCCAGCTCCTTGCTCAAGCGGCGCGCGTCGCGGCCCACCACGACGCCGCGCGTGGTGACGTCCGGCACGGTGGCCTTGAGGTAGCGCGCCAGGCCCGCGGTGGTGCGGCGCACGACGGCGCGGTTCATCCGGTTGGGGCCGGCGCCCAGCACGCCGCGCAGGCCCGCGGTGCCGAACTCCAGGTCCTGCGCGAAGCGGTCCGCCAGGTCCGCCCAGTCCTGCTTCGCGAGCACGTTGGCCAGCTCCGCCTGGGTCTCCGGATCCGGATCCGCCCTGCGCCAGGCCTCCGCCCGCTCCCTGAGTCCGGTCGTGTCCATCGCGCGTTGCCTCGTGGTTGGAGAAGGGGCTGCTTTCAGCCCTTGTAGTCGGTGAGGTGCTTGCGGCGCACCGGCCCCTTGGGGCCATCCTTGTTGTTCTGACACGCGACGCAGAACTCCGCGTAGGGCATGGCCTTGAGGCGGCCCAGGGGAATCTCCTCGCCGCACTCCTCGCACTCGCCGAAGGCGTCCGGGTCCTCGCGCAGCTTGCCCAGCGCCTTCACCACGCGCGCCAGCGTGCCGTCGGTGTTGCGGTTGCGGCTGGAGGCGATGGTCTGCATCATCTCGTTGAGGGGTTGCTCGTCCTCGTCGCCGCCCACGCGCGCCTCGTCGGTGCGGTTGGGTTCGATGCGCAGGGGCGTCTTCCCGGTCAGCTCCGCGTGGAGCGCGAGCAACTGCTGGAGGAAGTCCTCTCGCTGTTTCGGGGTCACGGTGCGCGTCTCCGGAAGGGGTCAGTACTGCGCGGTGGAGATCTGCCCGGTGACGATGGCCACGGACGCGGAGGCGCCCAGGCGGTTGGCGCCCGCGCGCAGCAGCTTCACGGCGTCCTCCGCGGACCTCACGCCCCCGGAGGCCTTCACGCCCACCTCGTCCCCCACCACCGCGCGCATCAGCTCGATGTCCTTCACCGTGGCGCCGCCGGGCCCGAAGCCGGTGGACGTCTTCACGAACGCGGCGCCCGCGGCCTTGGACAGCGCGCACGCGACGACCTTCTCCTCGTCCGTGAGGTGGCCCGTCTCCAGGATGACCTTCACGGGCAGCGGGTGGCTGGCCTCCACCACCGCGGCGATGTCCTGGTGCACGCGCTGGTAGTCGTGCGCCTTGAGCGCGCCCAGGTTGAGCACCATGTCGATTTCACGGGCTCCCGCGCGGATGGCCTCGCGCGCCTCGAAGGCCTTCGCGGACGACAGCGCGGCGCCCAGCGGGAAGCCCACCACGGCGATGGGCACGGCGGAGGAACCGGCCAGCACGCGCGCGGCGGTGGCCACGTGGCAGCTGTTCACGCACACGGTGGCGAAGCCGTACTGGCGGGCCTCCTCCGCCACGCGCACCACGTCCTCGGCGCGCGCCTCGGGCTTGAGCAGCGTGTGGTCGATGTACGGCGCCAGGTCCGAGGCCTTGAGGAGGGTGGCCGGGTCCACGCGCGCGGTGGCGGTCTTCGCACCGGGCGGACGCGGGGGCTCGGCGCTCAGCACGGCGGCGGGCGCGGGCGGCGCCGCCTCCTGCTGGACCTTCCAGGCGTGCAGACGGTGGCGGGCCTGGTCGACCAGCTCTTCCAGGACGGTGAAGAAGGCTTCGGCGTCGGACGGCATGCGGCGCCCCTTAGCCCAGTCCCGGCCCTCGGGGAAGCGCTGGCGGGAGGACTGCGCGTCCGGTCAACGCACGGGGTGCCGCGAAGGGGAGCGGGGCTGTAGAGTTCCAACCCGTGAAGGTCTTCGCGCGGCTGCTCGCACTCCTTGTCCTCCTCCTCGCGGCGCTGCCGGGCCACGCGGCGGCTCCGGCCTCCCCGGCCCTCCCCTCCCCCGCTCCCGGGCGGCTCACGGTCTACTTCCTGGACGTGGGCCAGGGGGACGCGGCGCTCATCGTGTCGCCCACGGGCAAGACGGTGCTCATCGACGGTGGCCCCCCGGAGGCCAGCACGCGGCTGGCGGCGCGGCTGCGGGAGCTGGTGAAGGGCCCGCTGGACCTGGTCATCCTCACCCACCCGCACCTGGACCACCTGGGCGGGCTGCGCGCGGCGGTGAAGGCGGTGGGCGCGAAGCGCTTCATGGACCCCGGCTTCGACCACCCGAGCGAGGCGTACCGCGACCTGCTGGACTTCTTGGGCAACGAGGTGGGCCAGGTGATGAGCCCGGAGCCCAACCCGGCCTCGCCCCAGACGCTGCTCACCGTGGGGCTGGGCGAGGGCGTGGCGCTCACGGTGCTCTGGCCGCGCGTGCCCCAGGAGTCGTTCCTCGCGGACACGCGCTCGGACGCGAACGCGAACTCCATCGTCACCAAGCTCACGTACGGGAAGACGGCGTTCCTCTTCACTGGGGACTCGGAGCCGCCCACGGAGGCGGTGCTGCTGCGGAAGCCCTTGGACCTCACGGCCACGGTGCTGAAGGTGGCGCACCACGGCGGCAAGCACTCCTCCACCGCGGCCTTCCTGGAGCGCGTGAAGCCGCAGGCGGCGGTCATCTCCTGTGGCGTGGGCAACGACTACGGCCACCCGAGCCCGGAGGTCCTGGGCCGCCTGAAGGACGTGCGCGCGCGCACCTTCCGCACCGACCAGGACGGCGAGGTGATGGCGGTGAGCGACGGCACGGCCGTGACGCTGCGCTCGGCGAAGGGCGGTGCCGGGGCCGCGAGCCTGTCCGGCACCCAGCGGGCGGGGAGCCCGGTGGCGCTCGGCCCATCGAGCCCACGCCGCA
>NZ_JBKGHJ010000405.1:0-7760 GCF_046520365.1 Corallococcus sp. 4LFB | reverse complement strand
GGGGCCACGTCGGGCGTGGGGACGGGGGGCCGCGTGGCGACGGGCTCCGGCTGCGCGGCCTTGCGCGAGCGGACCATCAGGTACGCCCCGGCGTTCACGGCCACGGCACCCAGCAGGATGACGGCGATCCAGGTCTTCTGATTCTTCACGTTCGTTGTCCCGCTTCCCACGACGACACGGTGCGCCCGCCCTTCACGCGATGAACAGCCAGAACACCGCGCTGCCCACCAGCGCGACGCCCGCCGCGGCGGCCAGCCCCCAGGGGAACGCTCCGGGCGCGGCCGCCTGCTCCGGCGTCGGGAGGACACCCGTGGTGGACCCCGTCCCGGTGCTCCGGGGCAGCACGCCGGTGGGCACCAGCGCGCTGGACTCCTGGAGGTCCACCGCGTGCTCCGGCCCCGCGGCCCGCGGCGCGCTGGAGACGCCCGAACCCACCAGGCTGGAGGAGCCCGGCATGGAGCCCGGCACCGCCACCGCGGTGGACACCCGGCCGGAGGCATCCGGCGGGAAGAGCGTGGCCATCAGCGTCGCCAGCTCCCGGCCGCCGGACGTCCAGTGCTGCGCCGTGCGGTAGCGCTCCAGCTCGTCGTGCAGCTCGCGCGCCGTCTGGTGGCGCTGCGCCGGGTCCTTCGCGAGCAGCTTGAGCAGGATGCGCTCCAGCTCCGGCGGGAAGCCCGGCGCCACCTTCGACGGCGGCGGCACGTCCCCCTGCGACGCGGCCACGATGGTGGCCTCCATTGTGTCGCGCTTGAACAGCCGGCGCCCCGTGGACAGCTCGTAGAGGACGATGCCCAGCGAATACAGGTCCGAGCGGTGGTCCAGCTCCCGGTTGGTGATCTGCTCCGGGGACATGTACGCGTACTTGCCCTTCACCACCCCGGCCACCGTGCGCTCCAGGTTCACGGAGCTCTTCACGATGCCGAAGTCCGCCAGCTTCACGATGCCGTCGCGCGACACCAGCACGTTGCCCGGCGTGATGTCCCGGTGCACCAGCTTCAGGGGCGTCCCGTCCGACAGCGTCTTCGCGTGCGCGTACGTCAGCGCGTCCGACATCGCGATGCCCACGTCCACCGTCACGCGCGGGCCCAGCGGCATGTTCGCCGCCGCCGCGTGCCGCATGATGCGGTCCAGCGACTGGCCTTGAATCCACTCCATCGCCAGGTAGTACTGGCCGTCGATCTTCCCGAAGTCGAACACCTGCACGATGTTCGGGTGCGTCAGCAGCGCCGCCACCTTCGCCTCGTCCGCGAACATCCGCGCGAAGGGCTCCAGGTTCGCGTACTCCGGCAGGATGCGCTTGATGACGCACGCCTTGGAGAAGCCGTCCGGCCCGTCCAGCGTCGCAAGGAAGATGTGCGCCATGCCGCCCGCGGCCAGCCGCTGCACCATGCGGTACTTCCCGAAGCGGCTGTCCACTCCGGGTGTGGCCGGCGGAGGCGTCGCGGTATCAACCCTGTCCAAATTGTACTCCCCGGACGGAACTCGTAATTCCGGGAAGATACCGATGACGCGCCCGGCTCACAAGTTTCGCACACGGTGTCAACAGGTTTTGCGGTGAATACAATTTAACAACGTAACGGATGGGGCCCGGGCGGGTGTCCCGGCATATCCTCCCGGTCCTCCCGCGCATGGCGACCCCCTCCTCCGACACCCCGTCCCCGCTGGCCGCTCCCCGTCCCCTGTCCGCCCAGGACGTCCGCACCCTGGGCCTGGCGGCGCTGGGGGGCGCGCTGGAGTTCTATGACTTCATCATCTTCGTGTTCTTCACGGGGGTGATGGGGCGGCTGTTCTTCCCCCCGGAGACGGCGGACTGGCTGCGGCAGCTGCAGACGTTCGGGCTGTTCGCGGCGGGCTACCTGGCGCGGCCGCTGGGCGGCATCGTGATGGCGCACTTCGGGGACCGGACCGGGCGCAAGCGGATGTTCACGCTGAGCGTCTTCCTGATGTCGGTGCCCACGCTGTGCATGGGCCTCTTGCCCACGTACGCCACGGCGGGGTACGCGGCGCCGCTGCTGCTGCTCACGCTGCGGCTGCTCCAGGGCGCGGCGGTGGGTGGGGAGGTGCCGGGCGCGTGGGTCTTCGTCTCCGAGCACGTGCCGGAGCAGCGCGTGGGGCTGGCGTGCGGGACGCTCACCTCCGGGCTCACGCTGGGCATCCTGCTGGGGTCGCTGGTGGCCACCGCGGTCAACACCGTCTTCACGCCGGAGCAGGTGATGGCGTACGGCTGGCGCGTGCCCTTCGTCGTGGGCGGCGTGTTCGGCTTCCTCGCCGTGTTCCTGCGCCGCTGGCTCCAGGAGACGCCCGTCTTCGAGGAGATGCGGCGCAAGAAGGCGCTGGTGGCGGAGCTGCCGCTCAAGGCCGCGCTCCGGGGCCACGGGCCCGCCGTCGTCGTGTCCATGATGTTCACCTGGGTGCTGACGGCGGGCATCGTGGTGGTCATCCTGATGACGCCCACGCTGGTGCAGCAGCTGCACGGCATCCCGCCCGCGCGGGCGCTGGCGGCCAACAGCGTGGCCACGCTCACGCTCACCGTGGGCTGCGTCTGCTACGGGCTGCTGGCGGACCGGCTGGGGGCGACGCGGGCCATGGCCATCGGGGCGGGCGTGCTGCTCGTCGCCGCGCAGCTGTTCTACCGGGGCGTGGCGAGTTCTCCCGAGCACCTGGTGCCGCTCTACGCGGGCGTGGGCTTCTGCGTGGGCGTCGCGGGCGTGGTGCCCGCCGTGATGGTGCAGGCCTTCCCCCCGGCGGTGCGCTTCTCCGGCCTGTCGTTCTCCTACAACGTGGCCTACGCGCTGTTCGGCGGCCTCACGCCGCTCGCCGTCACGCTGGCCATGAAGGAGAGCCCGCTCGCGCCCGCGCACTACGTCTCCGGCGTCTGCGCGGTGGGGCTCGGGGTGGCGCTGCTGCGCTTCCGGGGCTTCACCGCCAGCGAAGCGGCCCCTCCGCCCACGCCCTCCCGCTGACCTCCGCCCGCCCGCCCCACGCCAGAGGTGTTGACCGGTTGGCGGTACGCCGGGCCCCCGGGTTCGCCGTGATGGCTCCCGCCGGATGTGTCGGTTATGCGGCAATAAAATGAAGGGCGCCCCGGGCAGGCCCTGTTCCCCGTGCGCATCTTGTCCCGGCGCGTGCTTTCGAGCGGCGGAAGCCCCGCGCGATGTTCCCCCGCCGACCGACGGAACCCGGCATGCCCAGCAGTGAGTCCGCCCTCTTCCAGAGCGGCATTCCCAGCTTCGACGCCCTCCTGGGCGGAGGCATCCCTCCGCGCCAGTCCTTCATCGTCACCGGCACGCCCGGGTCCGGGAAGACGGTGCTGTGCAGCCAGGTGGCCTTCCTGGCCGCGGCGCGCGGCATTCCCGTGGTGCTGGCGACCGTCACCTCGGAGCCGCACGACAAGCTGATGGGGGCCCTGTCCAGCTTCGAGTTCTTCAAGCCGGAGGTGCTGGGCGAGAAGCTCTTCATCATCAGCGCCTACTCTTCGCTCAAGCGGGGCCCGAAGGAGGCGCGGGACCTGCTCCTGCAGACGGTGCGCGAGCGCGGCGCGGCCATGCTCTTCATCGACGGGCTGCGCTCCATCCGGGACCTCTGGCAGGACGAGGCGCGGCTGCGCGAGTTCCTCTACGAGCTGGGCATCGGCCTGGCGGCCAGCAACTGCATCGGCCTGTTCACCACGGAGTACCCGCTGGAGCGGCTGATGGCGCTGCCGGAGGCCACCACGGTGGACGGCATCGTGTCCCTGTCCGTGCAGGTCCACGGCTCGCGCCGCGTGCGCCGGGTGGAGGTGGTGAAGCTGCGCGGCCGGCCCCACCTGACGGGCGAGCACACCATGACCATCCACGAGGAGGGCGTGGAGTTCATCCCGCGGCTGGAGGCCGTGCCGCTGGAGTTCCGGGACGAGCCGCCCACGCTCAAGCGCAAGGGCTTCGGGCTGCCGGAGCTGGATGCGCTGATGCACGGGGGGCTTCCGGAGCTCAGCACGACGATGCTCGCGGGGAGCATGGGCATTGGCAAGACGCTGCTGGCCACGCACTTCGCCGCGGACGCCGCGCGCCACGGCGAGCGGTCGCTCTTCGTCTCCTTCTTCGACGCGCCGGCCATGCTCATGGCGCGCGCCAAGCGCGTGGGGCTGGACGTGGATCCCCTGCTGAGCGAGGGCGGCTGACGCTGCGGTACGTGCCCCCCATGGAGTTCGAGGCGGACGTGCTCGTGCGGGACATCCTGCGGCAGGTGGACGCGCTCAAGGTCCAGCGGCTGGTGCTGGACGGGCTCACCGACCTGGAGCTGTCCATCATCGACCCCGGGCGGCGGCGCACCTTCCTGGCCTCGCTCGCGATGCGGCTGCGGATGCGGGGGGTCACCTCGCTCTTCACCCGCGAGGTGCCGAAGATCGTGGGCACGGAGCTGGACTTCAACGACGCGCCGGTCGCCATCCTGGGAGAGAACCTGCTGCTGCTGCGCTACGTGGAGCTGCACGGCCAGATGCACCGCATCATGTCCGTGCTCAAGATGCGCGACAGCGAGTACTCGCCCGACCTGCGCGAGTTCCAGATCAAGGACACCGGCGTGAAGGTGCTCGCCCCGGTGCGCTCCGCGGTCGGACTGTTGACCGGGCAGGCCCGCCCGCTGGGGACCAGCGTGGGAGGGCTGGGTGAATGAGCCTGGTCCTCATCGCGGAGGATGAAGAGGCGCTCCTGGAGGTCTTCTCCGAGGTGGTGGAGGACCTGGGCCACCGGGTCATCCGCGCGCACAACGGCGAGGAGGCCCTGCTGCTGGCGCGCACGGAGACGCCGGACCTGGTGGTCAGCGACCACATGATGCCCCGGCGCACCGGCATGCAGCTGTTGCACGCCATGCGCTCCGAGCCGACCCTTTCGGACGTGCCGTTCCTGCTGTTGAGCGCGGCGCGCCCCCAGGGGCGTGAAGCGGCCCAGACCTTCCTCGCGAAGCCGGTGGACCTGACCACCTTCGAGCAGGCCGTGAGCAGCGCGCTCCAGTACCGCGTGGCGCAACGGACGGACGCCGCCCCGGCCGCGCGCGAGCCGTCCGGTTCGGTGAGCCTGGCGCGCGAGGAGATGCTCAACTGGGTGGCGCACGAGCTGAAGACGCCGCTCTCCTCCGCGCGGCTCAACACGCAGCTCTTGCTGCGCAAGGTGCAGAAGCGCGGCATCGACGACGAGCGCCGCTCCGCGGAGGCCGTCCTGCGCCAGTTGGACCGGATGAACGGGCTGGTGACGTCCATCCTGGACGCCTCCCGGCTGGCGGACGGGAAGCTGGAGCTGCGGCTCCAGCCCACGGCGCTGACGCCCTTCCTCCAGGAGCTCATCCAGGAGTGGCGCGACCTCCAGCCGGACATGGACTTCACCTTCCTCGACGGGGAGCCGCTGGAGCCGCTGATGCTGGACGCGGAGCGGCTGCGCCAGGTGCTCAACAACCTGCTGTCCAACGCGGTGAAGTACAGCGGCACGTCGCGCCACGTCGAGATGGGCGTGACGCTCAACCCGGGCCTCGTCCTCATCCACGTGCGCGACTGGGGCGTGGGCATCCCCGCCAGCGCCCTGCCCCACGTCTTCGACCGCTTCCAGCGCGCGGACGAGGACCGCGGGCGCGGCCACGGCCTGGGCCTCTTCATCGCCGCCGCCCTGGCCAGGCTGCACGGCGGCTCGCTCTCCGCCCGCTCCACCCTGGGCGAGGGCTCCACCTTCACCCTCCGTCTGCCCCGGCGGAACTGAAGCCGCACTGCACGATTCCGCCGCAACCCCATCCAAACCCACCAGCTTCGAAGTCCGTGAACACCCGGCGCTCTCGGTGAATTAGAAAGCGAGTGTGTCCACGCCTCGTCCGTCCCGCCTGTCCTCGCTGCGCGCGCTGAAGCACCACGACTTCGCCTTGCTGTGGGGCGGGGCGGCGCTGTCCAACATCGGCACGTGGATGGAGGTGCTGGCGCTGGGCGTGTACGTGACGAAGGTCACGGGGCGGGCGGAGTGGACGGGGGGCGTGGCGGCGCTGACGTTCCTGCCGGCCATCGTGCTGGCGCCGCTGGGAGGGGCGCTGGGGGACCGGTTCGACCGGCGCCGGGCGGTGGGGGTGGGGGCGCTGGTGCAGCTGGTGCTCGCGTGCGTGCTGGCGGCGCTGGCCTTCACGGGGGGGCTGACGGTGCGCTGGGTGGCGGTCGTCTCCTTCCTCAACGGCTGCGCGGTGACACTCTTCACGCCCGCGTACTCCGCGCTCATCGCCGTGTCGGTGCCGAAGGAGGACCTGCACAGCGCGCTCAGCCTCAACGCCGCGCAGAACAACCTGGGGCGCATCTGCGGGCCCGCGCTGGGGGCGCTCGTCATCGCCCACGCGGACGTGGCGTGGGCGCTGCTCATCAACACGCTGTCCTTTGGCGCGGTGCTGCTGTCGCTCACGCGCGTGCGGGCCACCGCGGCGGGGAAGCCGGCGGACTTCGGCGGGCTGTGGGCGGGCATCCTCCAGGGGTTCCGGGTGGCGCTCGCGGACGAGGGGCTGGTGGTGGCGCTGGGCGGCACGCTGGCCATCGCGGTGTGCATCGCGCCCTTCACGGCGCTGGCGCCGGTGATGGCCATCCAGGTGTTCCAGCTGGACGCGGGCGCGACGTCGGTGCTCGTCACCGCGCAGGGCGTGGGCTCGCTGGTGGCGGCGCTGGGCGCGGGGGCGCTCGCGGACCGGCTGGGCAAGGCGCGACTGCTGGAGGTGAGCCTGCTGCTGATTGGCCCGACGGCGGCGGCGTACTGGCTGTCGCCGTCGCTGCCGGTCGCGGCCGTCGCGGTGATGGCGCTGGGCGCCCTCTACATGCTGACGCTCACGGGGCTGTCCGCGCTGTGCCTGGCCCGCGTGTCCAGCGAGCTCCAGGCGCGCATCGCCAGCCTGAGCACGATGCTGCTCTTCGTGGGCTTCACGGTGGGCGTGTGGGTGCAGGGCGCGCTGGGGGACCGCTGGGGCATCCGGTGGGTCACCGCGAGCGCGGCCCTGGGGTTCTTCGTCCTCGCCGTGCTGCGGCGCGCCCTGCGCTCGCGCGGCTTCGCCGCCTTCGAAGTGTAACGGAGCCTCCCGATGACGACCTCCTCGCCGGCCACGCCGGGGAAGAAGCGCGCCCCGCTGCCCCTCGTCTCCAGGGCGCAGGCGCTCCCGCTGTCCTTCATGCAGCAGCGCCTGTGGTTCCTGGCGCAGCTGGAGGGCACGAGCGCCACGTACAACGTCTACTTCTTCGTGCGGCTGAAGGGCGCGCTGGACCCGGGCGCGCTGGAGCGGAGCCTCCAGGGCGTCGTGGCCCGGCATGAATCGCTGCGCACCACGTTCGCCACCGTGGACGGCCAGCCGGTGCAGCGCATCACCCCGGCGCTGGACGTGCCCCTGCGCGCGGTGGACCTGTCCACGCGAGGGGAGGCGCCCGAGAGGGAGCGCGCCCTTCGCGAGTGCGCGGAGGCCGAGGCCCGCACGCCGTTCGACCTGGAGCGCGGGCCGCTGGTGCGGACCACGCTGGCGCGCCTTTCACCCGACGAGCACGCGCTGCTCTTCGTCACGCACCACATCGTCTGCGACGCGGTGTCGCTGGGGTGGATGGCGAACGAGCTGGGCGCGCTCTACACCGCCTTCACGCGGAACGAAGCGCCCCGGCTGCCGGAGCTGCCGGCGCAGTACGCGGACTTCGCGGCATGGCAGCGCCAGGCGCTCACGGGCGACGTCCTGGAGGCCGAGCGCGCGTGGTGGAAGCAGCGGCTGGAGGGAGCGCCGCCCGCGCTGAG
>NZ_JBKGHJ010000404.1:0-7766 GCF_046520365.1 Corallococcus sp. 4LFB | reverse complement strand
CGCGGGCGCGAAGGCCTCCGGGCCACGCCGTCGCTGGCGGCCGCCGCCCAGGTGCTGCCGGCGGAGGACGTCCCGGCCGCCGAGGCGAAGGTGAAGGTGCTGGAGAAGGAGCTCGTCACCGCGAAGGCGGTGGATCAGCTCCAGTTCAAGGTGGACGAGCTGTCGTCGCTCATCTTCGAGGCGGACTCGAAGCTCAAGGGCGGCGAGGGGCTCAAGGCCGCCATCGTGGAGGCGGAGGCCGCCTGGCGCGCGGCGCCCTCGCCGGAGTCGCTGGGCCTGCCAATGGACATCCTCTCGCGCGTGAAGCGCTACCCGAAGGCGGTGGCGCGGCGGGACGAGGCGCTGGCGCGGCTGGAGACGGACCGGGATCCGGAGCTGGAGGACGCGTCGCTGAGGGTGCCGCCGCTCACGAAGAACCGCGTCTTCTGGGGCGGCCTGGGCGCGGGCGTGCTCTTCATGGGCCTGAGCGTGGGCCTGGGCATCGTCGCGGCGCAGCCCCTGTGGCGCTACCTGGCGTTGCTCAACATCCCCGCCTTCTTCGCCGCCGCGCTGATGGCGTGGCGCTACGTGGACGACCTGCAGGCGGCCACGCGCAAGGGCTCCAAGGACAACCGCAAGGACGCGCGGCACAAGAAGATCCTTGACGAGTTCGAGGCCGAGGACGCGCCGGTGCGCATGGCCATCAAGGCCCTGAACCTGGAGACCTACGAGGAGATCCCCGGCGCGCTGGAGCAGAAGGACCTGCTCGGCATCCGGCTGGGGGAGCTGCAGACGCAGCTGGAGGAGTACGAGGCCTCCGCCGAGTACCAGGGCGCCTGCGCGACGGGCAGGAGCTGCGCGCGCAGCAGGAGGAGCTCAACGCGGAGCTGTCCGCCAAGGGCACCTACGTGCGCGACCTGCGCGAGGTGGAGCGCGAGCTGTCCCGGCTGAAGGAGTCCATCGCGCTGGCGAAGGCGCCCCCGGTCCAGGTGGCCGCGGCCCCGGGCCAGGCGCCCGTGCCGGTGGATCCGCTGGAGGACCCCTCCCCGCTGGTGCTGTCGCAGGCCGCGGACGTGCTCACGTCCGACATGCTGTCGGTCCAGGCGCTCATGAAGGACCGCTGCGTGCAGTACCTCACCGCGCTCACGGACCGGCGCTACCAGGGCGTGGAGTGGGACCGCGACGGCAACGCCTTCCTGCTCGCGCAGAACAGCCGCATCCCGGTGGGGGAGCTGTCGCCGAAGGACATCGACCTCTACTACCTGGCGCTGCGCATGACGGTGGTGGAGAAGACGTGCGCCCGGGTGAAGCGCCCCTTCATCCTGGACGACGTGCTGACGGGCGTGGACGAGGCGAAGCTGCCCCTCGTCGCCCGCATGCTCAAGCACCTGGGCACGCTCACGCAGGTCCTGCACGTCACCGCCCACCCCGGCTTCGGCCAGATGTCGGACGGCACCGTTAACGTCTAGCCGCCGCGAAGAAGTGCTTGGGGCGGCGGGGGCGGGATGGCAACGCGGCGGGACGTGGGGAACGTGGCGGAGGCGGAGGGCGTGCGCCTGCTGGAGTCGCAGGGCTTCCGGGTGGTGGCGCGCAACTGGACGTGCCGCTACGGGGAGCTGGACATCGTGGCGGAGCAGGGGGAGCTCATGTGCTTCGTGGAGGTGCGCATGCGCTCCACCGCGGCCTGGGGAGACCCCTCGCACACCGTGTCCTTCGCCAAGCAGCGCCGGGTGGTGAAGGCCGCGCTGCACTATCTCTTCCAGAACGGCATCGACGGGCGCATGGTGCGCTTCGACGTCATCTCCGTCGTGGGCCAGGGCGAGCACGCCCGGGTGGAGCACCTGCCCGCCGCCTTCGACGCTGGCATGTAAAGGAATCCGTCCTTGGCTGGAACGCTCTACCTCGTGGCCACGCCCATCGGGAACCTGGGGGACGTCACCGCCCGGGCCCTGGAGACGCTGCGCACCGTGGGCTTCCTCGCGTGCGAGGACACCCGGCACTCGCGCATCCTCCTGGACCACTTCGGCATCACCGGGAAGGATCTGGTGAGCCTGCCCGCCTTCGCGGAAGGCCAGCGCGCCGGGCGCATCCTGGACCGCCTTGAAGCGGGGGACGACTGCGCGCTCATCACCGACGCGGGCAGCCCCGGCATCAGCGACCCGGGGGAGAAGCTGGTGGCGGAGGCGCTGGAGCGCGGCCTGAAGGTGGAGCCGGTGCCCGGGCCCACGGCCCTGGTGGCCGCCCTGAGCGCGTCGGGGCTGCCCACCGGGCGCTTCCACTTCCTGGGCTTCCTGCCGCGCAAGGGGCCGGAGCGCCGGGCCATGCTGGATGAAGTGGCCCCCCTGTCCGCCACCTGCGTCCTCTACGAGTCCCCGCGCCGCCTGGCGGAGACGCTGGCCGACCTCCAGGAGGCCTGGGGGGACCGGCGCGCGTGCGTGGCGCGCGAGCTGACCAAGCTGCACGAGGAGTTCGTCCGGGGCCCGCTGTCCACCCTCGTCGCGCGCTACTCGGGCGAGGAGACCCGGGGCGAGGTGGTGGTGCTGGTGGAGGGGCGCACCGGCGAGCAGCGCTGGAGCGAGGACGAGCTGCGCCGGGCGCTGGAGGCGGGCCTGGCTCGCGGCGAGAAGCTCAAGCCGCTGAGCACGGAGCTGGCCCGCCGCGCGGGGTGGCCCGGCCAGGAGGTGTACCGGCTGGGCCTGGGGCTGAAGCAGCGGTAGGCGGGGCCCGCCGCTGCCTCATGCGCGGGCCCTCAGAAGCTGAAGGTCGCGCCCAGGTCGAAGCGGAACGTGGTGCTCTGGATGGCCCGGAAGCGGCGGGACACCGTGTCGTAGCGCCAGTCGAACGTGGGGTTCAGCTCCGGCGAGCCCGGGGCGGTGTCCACGGTGCCGTCGCCGTTCAGGTCCTGGCCAATGGCCTCGGTCGTGAGCAGGTGGTCCGTGTTGTAGAAGAAGTTGCCGGAGGCGCGGATGGTGAAGGCGTCCGCGGCGCGGGCGGTGACGCCGAGCTGGCCACCCACCTGGAGGTAGTCATCGGAGGTGAGCAGCTTGCGCAGCGCGGAGCTCAGCTCGTTGTAGTACCGGCCGCGGCCCACGTAGTTGCCCAGCAGGCGCAGGTCCAGGGTGAACTTCTGGCTCTTCGCCGCGTTCTCGAAGGGCACCAGCTCCATGCCGAAGGTGAGGGCCGTCTGCGAGGGGGCATGGATGCCCGTCTCCTGGCGGGTCCACGGGTCCTTGTAGCAGTTGCCCGGAGCGCCCAGGTTGGGCGGGTTGGCGCCGGACTGGTCGCAGTTGGAGTAGGCGCCGGGGCCGCGCACCGGGATGGTGTGGGACGCCTTGAAGTACGGCTCCGCCACGCCCATGCGCCGCGAGAAGGACGTGTAGAGCTGGTACTTGTGGACGCGGTCGCCCACGTTGCCGCGGTCGCCATCCGGGTCCGTGTTGTCCAGGCTCGGGTCGCGCTGCTTGGCGGTGGGCGCCTCGTAGTCGATGCCGACAATCCACGTGGGCTTGGTGTCGTCCTTCTCCTGGTTGAAGAAGGCGTACGCCAGCCCGAAGTGCACGTTGCCCAGGCCGCCCCGGTAGCTCTCCTGGGGCACCTGGAACAGCCGGCCCACGCAGCCCTCGGCGGAGTAGGGCGAGCCGTCCGCGTTGAAGCAGCTGTTGGTGATGGTCGAGTTGCGCTGGTTCGTGCCGGACACGAAGTTCCAGGTCTCGTTCTGCTGGAAGACGATGGGCAGCTTGAAGCTGAACTCCAGGTCCTTCCAGAGGCCGAAGGCCACGGCCAGGTTCAGCCGCGCGTCCACGCCCTTGTACCAGAGCTCGTTGACCTCCCGCACGTCGGTGGCGCCAGGGCCACCGAGCTGCTCGCGGACGATCTTCGCGCGCGTCTGCGTGCGCTCGAAGCCCACGTCCAAGAAGAGGTCGAACGGATCATCGTCCTCGAACGAGGAAGCAATCCGGGTGATGTCCGCCGCGCTGGCGGCGAAAGGCACGCCCAGCGTCAGCGCGGCGATGACGGCGCGAAACCTGTGCATCCACTACCTCCGACGACCACGGCCCAGGCCTGCCAGCTAGCCGTGCCGTCGGAGGAGTGTCAAGAAATGGGTGGGCCTTACTTGCCCGCCACGGGCGTCCCGAGCAGTCCGTCCAGCCGCTGGACCTCGGTGTCGAAGGCGCCCTTCTGGGCCGCCGCCAGGGACGCGCGGTAGGTCTTGTGCTGGTCGAAGGGGTCCAGGACCCGGTTTTCGCCCAGCATGAGCTGGTAGTGCAGGTGGGGGGCGAAGGAGTGGCCCGTGTTGCCGCTCTGGGCCAGCACCTGGCCCGCGGACACGCGCATCCCGGCCTGGACCGTGCGGGGCAGCTCCGACAGGTGCAGGAAGAGGGCGCGGCGGCCCTTGCCCCCGGACTCCACCAGCTCGATGCAGTTGCCGTTGCTGCCGAAGTTCCAGTTCTTGCGCTTGATGACGCCCGCGAACGGGGCCCGGACCGTCGTGCCCACCGGGGCGCGGAAGTCCACGCCCTTGTGGCCGCGGCCGTCGCGCAGCAGGGAGGTGATCTGCTCGTAGCTGTCGATGGGCGACTTCTCCATCCGCAGCTCCAGCTCGTCACCGTTGGGCAGGTAGTAGTGGGCGTTCGGCTCACCCGCGGGCGTGAAGCGGTAGGCGCGGTGCGTCTGGCCCGTCTTGCCGCTCACGAAGCGCACCGCGTACACCAGCGGCTCCTCGTTGGGGCGGCGCTGGTAGAGCACGTCCAGCGTGTCCCCCCGGAGGATTTCGCCGGGGACGCGCACCCACCACACCAGCGTGCGCGTCACCACCTGGGCCAGGGCGGGCCCCACGGTGGAGTCGGAGGCCTGGACGAGCGCCGTCTCCAGCGGGCCCTCGATGCGGACGGACGCGCGCTCCAGGCCGGCGGCCTTCACGGGGTCGGTGGGCGCGGGCGGGGCCACGGGGGCCTGGGCCACGGTGCCGGCGTCCAGCGCGGTCACGGTCTGCGAGGCGACGTCCATGGGGACATCCGCCATGCGCTGTTTCCACCACCACACGCCACCCGCGGCCGCGCCGAGGATGACGGAGACGGCAACCACCGGTCCGAAGGGATTGCGCTTCGGTGGTCCACCGAGGGTGGGAAGATTCGGCCGCATTCAGGCTCCCTGAGGGTAAGAAGGTACGCGGGGGCCGAAACCGCTGGCGAACAGGCGATATTTCGGCGCCCCGGGGCTACTCGTCCGGGCCGTCTTCCTGACCGTCCGGGGTGGTGTCTCGCAGGCCGAACTCCTTCATCTTCGTCTGGAGCGACTTGCGACTGATCTGCAGGAGGCGCGCGGCGCGCGTGACGTTGCCGCCCGTCTCCTCCAGCTTCTTGACGATGAGGTCCCGCTCCAGCTCCGCGGCCTTCATGCGCACGATGTCCTTGAGGCCCACCTCGCCCACGGGCACGTCCAGCGTGCCCAGCGAGGCGGCGACCTGCGCGCCCGCCTGCACGCCCGCTCCCCCGCGCACCGGCTCCGGCAGGTCCCTGGCGGTGATGTGGGGGCCGTCCGCGAAGAGCAGCACGCGCTCGATGAGGTTCTCCAGTTCGCGGATGTTGCCCGGCCACGCGTACGCCTGGAGCAGCGCGAGCGCGTCGTCGGCGATGCCTTCGATCTTCTTGTGGAGGCGCCGGTTGTACTTGTCCACGAAGTGCTGGGCGAGCATCGGGATGTCGCTGCGGCGCTCGCGCAGCGCGGGCAGCACGATGGGCACCACGGCCAGCCGGTAGTACAGGTCCTTGCGGAAGCGGCCCGCTTCGATCTCCGCCTGGAGGTCGCGGTTGGTGGCGGCCACCAGGCGCACGTTCACGCGCGTCGTCTTGATTCCGCCCACGCGCTCGAACTCGCCCTCCTGGAGCGCGCGCAGCAGCTTCACCTGCATCTCGACGGGGATTTCGCCAATCTCGTCCAGGAAGAGGGTGCCCTCGTCGGCCAGCTCGAAGCGGCCCGGCTTGGAGGTGACGGCGCCGGTGAAGGCGCCCTTCTCGTAGCCGAACAGCTCGCTCTCCAGGAGCGTGGCGGGGATGGCGGCGCAGTTGATCTTGATGAACGGCTTGTCGCGGCGGCTGGACGCGCCGTGCAGCGCGGTGGCGATGAGCTCCTTGCCCGTGCCGCTCTCCCCGGTGATCAGCACCGTGGAGGGCGTGTCCGCGACCTTGTCGATGATCTTGTAGACGTCTTGAATCGGCGGTGACTCGCCGATGATGGCGGAGCGCGCCTTGTGATCCGCGCGCACGGAGCGCTTGGCGCTCTCGTTCGTCTTGGCGGCCTTGGCCACGACGGAGGACAGCTCCGCCTGGTCGAAGGGCTTGGTGATGTAGTCGAACGCGCCCGCCTTGATGGCCTCCACGGCGGAGTCCACGGTGCCGTGCGCGGTGATGATGATCACCGGCACGTCCGGGTTGGCGGCGCGCACGGCGGCGAGCACCTCCATGCCGCCCAGCTTCGGCATCACCAGGTCGGTGACGACGATGTCCGCGCCGTTCTTGTGGAACTCGGCCATGCCCTGCTCGCCGTTCTCCGCCACGGTGACGTCGAACCCGTCGCGGCGCAGCAGGGCGGCCAGCACCTTGCGCAGGTTCGTTTCGTCGTCGATGACCAGGACCTTGGCCATAAGCCTCCGCGTGGAAGGGGACTAACGGCGCGCCGGGGGAGCGGCGGGAGCGGCGCCTTCCAGCGTGCAGATGGCGTCCGGGTGCTTGATGCGCAGCAGCAGCGACTCCAGCACGCGGAACGGGTGGTTCATCTTGCTGGCGCCCAGGTAGGCCGCGACCATGTCCATGGCCACCGCCAGGTCCATGTTCTCCCGGCCCGTGGACACCACCACGCCCGACTCGCCGCGCAGGCGGTTGGACTGGTAGACGCCGTCGGACGCGAGCTGGCTGATGGTCTGGATCTCCAGCACGCCCGTCTTCTCGTAGATGCGGTGCAGCTGCGAGTACAGGCGCGGCGACAGCACCACGGCGTAGGGCCCGAAGTGGCCGGCCTCGTTGAGCTTGCGCGTGGCCTCCACGATGGTCTGGAAGCCGCCGCCCGGCGCCGTCCAGTCCCCCAGCGTGGCGGTGAGCCGGCCGTTGGCCGTCATCAGGCCCTCGTAGCCCAGGCGCTGGTCGCCGTAGAAGATGAGCTCGTCTTCCTGCTGCGCGCACAGCGCGGCGGCGCCGGCGGCGGCGGACACGTCCAGCGGCATGTTGTGCGTGCGCGCGGCCTCGATGTCCCGCCAGTGCAGCAGGAAGTCCTTGTAGATGATCGGGATGGTCTTGAACTTGCGCACGTCGGTGAAGACCATCGCGGTCTCCTGCTCCCCGACGATGTCCACCGCGCCCGGGGACACGCCCTGGAACTCGTCGTAGGCCACGGTCTGCACGCCCGCGCCCAGCGGCCCGTAGATGTCCAGGATGCGGCGGCCCACCAGCGACCGGCGCGCCACCTGGATCACCGTCTCGTTGAGGCGCGCCCACTCCTCTTCGCGCAGCGGGTTCTCGGCATGTCCAAGGAAGTCAGGCATCGGTGTCTCCGTCACGAGCGGCGGCAGAGGAGGGGAGGGAAGGGCGAAGGCGAAAGGGGTTCAGCGACCGCCACCGGAGCCGCCGCCACCGCGGCGCAGGCTGCCGATGGTGAGGGGATGGCTGTTGGCGGAAGGCGGCGGCGCGGGGACGCCGTAGATGAGGCGCTGGGGCGGCAGGTTCGTCAGGGGCTCGGCCGTCAGGCGGCCCACCGAGGGCGGAGCCTGGGTCACCACGGGCGAGGGCGGCGCG
>NZ_JBKGHJ010000403.1:0-7795 GCF_046520365.1 Corallococcus sp. 4LFB | reverse complement strand
GGACGCCGACCCGGAGCCCATCCGCAAGCCGGTGGCCGCCACTCCCCGCAAGGAGGACGGCCCCCGCGAAGCAGGACGACGCCCTCTCCACGCAGCCGGAGTCGCGCTCCGCGCCGCTCGTGGAGGGCGCGCTGGGCCTGAAGCTCTTCGGCCGGTCGCTGCGCTACAAGGACGACGTGTTCGGGGTGCTGCGGCCGTACACGCTGGGCACGGACGTGGGCGGCCTCGCGCTGCCGGGCGCGCCCCAGTTCGCGGGCGACGTGACGGTGTATCCGCTGGCGCCCTTCCAGAAGGGCGCGCTGGCGCGGCTGGGCCTCACGGGTTCGATTGATCAGTCCTTCGGCCTGAAGTCCACCGGCTCCACGGGGGCGGTCTCCTACCCCACCACGGCGCGCGAGTGGCAGGCGGGCCTGCGCTACGTGATGCCCTTTGGCCAGGCGCAGCGCTACGGCTTCGAGGTCACCGGCACGTACGGGATGAGCACGTTCCGCATCGACGCGGTGGACGGCGAGCGGCCGTTGGACCTGCCCAACGTGGAGTACAAGACGGCGGGCCTGGGACTGGGCCTGCGGGCGGCGCTGTCGGAGAAGTTCGACTTCAACTTCCGCCTGGGCTACCAGCACCCGCTGGACTCCGGAGAGCTGTCCTCGGACGCGTGGTTCCCGCGCATGTCCGCGGGCGCCGTCACGGGCAGCGCGACGCTGGCGTACCGGCTCAACCGCATCCTGGACGTGCGCTTGAAGGCGGACCTGCGCCGCTACTTCTTCAAGTTCAACCCGGAGCCGGGCGACCCCTACGTCGCCGGTGGCGCGGTGGACCAGTACCCCGGCCTGTCGCTCCAGGTGGGCTTCCGCTACTGAGCCGTCGCTGAAGCCTCCGCCGGTCCGTGCTCGACCCACGGACCGGTGGCCAGGCTCTGGCGTGTCAGAGTTCCGCGGTGGCGTCCGGCTTCTCCTCGCTGCACACCTGCGAAGCGTCATCCGCCTGGCGGGCTTCGGCCTCGGTCACCGAGGCGGTGGGCTCGGAGGGCTCGGCCGTGATGCCCAGGCACCAGCTGGGAGCGTATTCCCGGCACGTCGTCCACGTCTGCGCGCCAATGGCACACTCCGTATCGCACCACGCCTCGTAACAGATTTCGAAGCACTGCGGGGGATAGGCAAAGGCAGCCGCGGGAGCCAGGGAAACAACAGCCGAGACAGTCAACAGGGACTTCATCAGCATGCGCATGGGTGCTCCGTTCGTGTGGGACAGCGCTCCTGTGAAAGCAGAGCCGGCTGAAGCCTGCCACGCGGTGTATCCGGAAGGTCAAGGCAGGGTGAATGATTGCCAATCCATGACTGTTTCATGACAGGCGTCAGTCCACTCGCGCCTCACCCCGCTCCGGGGCGTGGTGGCGCAGCCAGTCAATCACTGTCGGCCAGAGCGTGGCGGCGTGGTGTTCGCGGAAGAAGCCCAGGTGGCAGATGCCCTGGCCGGCGCTGTCCGCGGGGGAGAGCTGCCGGCGCTCCACGGCGCAGCCGGTGAGGTGCTCGCAGACCAGGTCGATGGCCTCGGGCGGCGCCCAGGGGTCGTCATCCAGGCCGATGGACAGCACCGGCATGCGGGGCCGGCGCAAGCGGGCCGCGGCGTCCACCCGCGGGTCGTCGAAGTAGAAGCGGGGCAGCGACGCCCAGCGGCTCCACTCCAGCGCCGCCTGGGCGGGCACGTCCTCGCCGAGCCCAGCCGCGCATAGGGCATGTAGCCCAGGGACCGCGCGCACAGCGGCCCGATGCACTTGAGGTACAGCGCGACCAGCATCCGCTCCCGCCAGGAGCGGATGAACCGCAGGCTCCCGGCCTGGGTCGCCACCATCACCGCCGCGGTGAGGCGCTGGCTGCTCGCGCTCAACCCGATGGCGTGGCCCCCGAAGCTGTGCCCCACGGCGAGCACCGGCAGCCCCGGGTAGCGCGCCGCCGCCCAGCCCGTCACCGCGTCCACGTCCTGGTCGGCCCAGGTGAGGAATCCGGCATGCGTCCGCTTCGCCACGCCCGACGGGTGCACGCCCCGGTAGTTGTAGGTCACCACGGCGAAGCCGTCGTCCGTCAGCCGCGCGGCGAACGCGAAGTACATGCTCGCCGACATCGCGGTGGCGGGATGCATCAGCACCACGCCCCGGACCGGGCCGTCCGGGGTGTGCAGCGTGGAGCTCAGCTCGAAGCCATCCGCGCAGGGGATGCCGTGTGGAGTCGTGCGTGCCATGGCCCTCGTGCGGTGCTCCGCATGAAAACCTATCGGCTAGCATGTGACTTCGAGCCGGGCAAGGACGCGCTCCGTCGTGGATGCGCGCCTCTTCGAGTCCGTGCCCTGCCCTTCCATTGCCTGGGCCGTGCCCCGGGGCATCCCCCTGGAGCACATGGACCGAGCCGCGTTCACTTCGCCGGGGCCCGCGCCTCCAGCAGGCCCCGCACGAACGCCGCGACCGGACCGGCCAGCTCCGAGAGCCGGTCCACGCGGTCCTCCTCCACGGCCTCCAGGATGAGCTCGTTGATGCCGCCGACGAGCGCCATGGCCAGCGCGGGCGACAGCGTGTCCCCGGTGCCCGCCGCCTCGAACTCCCGCCGCATCAGCTCCGCGAAGCCGCGCATCACCTGGCGGCGCAGCTCGAAGCCCTTCGGGCCCACGTGCAAGATCTCCACGAGCAGCGTCCGCACCAGCCCCGGCCGGCTCTGCAGACTCGCGAGGTACACGGCCGCGCCGATGCTGGCCCGCATCTCCCCGGGAGGCGCGTGCTGGATGGCCGCCTGGAGCTCCGCCAGGAGCCGGGCGCTCTGCGCCGCGTAGAGCGCCAGCAGGCACGCGTCCTTGTCCTCGAAGTGCTCGTAGAACGTGCGCTTCGACACGCGCGCGTGCCGCACGATGTCCGCGAGCGTCACCCGGGCGTAGCCCACCTCGATGATGGCCTGCGCCAGGCCCGCGACGAGCCGTTCCCGGGGGCCTTCGCCCGCCTGGCCGGATGGGGAGATCATGCGGCTCCTGGCGCTGGTACTTGACGGTACCAGACCTCACTGCTACCTCTCATCAACAGTCTCATAGGCTGGGTACCTTCCTGTACCACGAGGAGTCCCGTGATGCCCCTGCCCTCCGCTGAAGCGCCCTCGCACGTGGACGTGTTGATCATCGGCGCGGGCCTGTCGGGCATCGGCGCCGCGTACCACCTGCAGGCGCGCTGCCCCACCCTGAGCTACGCCATCCTGGAGGGGCGCGCGGCCATGGGGGGCACGTGGGATTTGTTCCGCTATCCGGGCATCCGCTCGGACTCGGACATGTACACGCTGGGGTACCGGTTCCGGCCGTGGCATGGCGGCAAGGCCATCGCGGATGGGCCGTCCATCAAGGCGTACATCGAGGAGACCGCGGCGGAGTACGGCATCGACCAGCGGATCCGCTACCACCACCGGGTGACGCGGGCCGAGTGGTCCTCCGAGCACGCGCGCTGGACGGTGGACGCCGAGGTGGGCCCGGAGCGCGTGCCGGTCCGCCTGACGTGCGGCTTCCTCTACACCTGCACCGGCTACTACGACTACGCGAGCGGCTACACGCCCACGTGGCCCGGCACGGAGCGCTTCGGGGGCCGCGTCGTGCACCCGCAGCACTGGCCCGAGGACCTGGACTACAGCGGCAAGCGCGTGGTCGTCATCGGCAGCGGCGCGACGCGGTGACGCTGGTCCCGGCGATGGCCGGCCGCGCCGCGCACGTCACGATGCTGCAGCGCTCGCCCACGTACATCGCGGATCAGCCGGCCGAGGACAGCGTCGCCCGGGCGCTGGGACGCGTCCTGCCCCGGGGCGCGGCGTACGCGGTCGCGCGCTGGAAGAACGTGCTGCGCGGCATGTTCTTCTACAACCTCGCGCGCAGCCGGCCGGGCCTCATGAAGTGGCTCTTGCGGCTGGGGGTGCGGCGCGCGCTCGGCAAGACGTTCGACGTCGATACGCACTTCTCTCCCCGCTACAACCCCTGGGACGAGCGGCTGTGCGTCGCGCCGGATGGAGACCTCTTCCGCGCCATCCGTGAGGGACACGCCTCGGTGGTGACGGACCACATCGAGTCCTTCACGGAGACGGGCCTCCAGCTGCGCTCGGGGAAGCACCTGGACGCGGACCTGGTGGTCACCGCGACGGGGCTGAACGTGAAGATTCTGAGCGGCATCGCGCTGGCCGTGGACGGCGAGCCCGTCCAGCTGTCGCGGACCCTGGCGTACAAGGGGATGATGTTCAGCGACGTCCCCAACCTCGTCGCGGCCTTCGGGTACACCAACGCGTCGTGGACGCTGAAGTGCGACCTGGTGGCGGAGTACTCCTGCCGCCTGCTCAACCACATGAAGCAGCACGGCTACACGCAATGCGTGCCCCGCGTGCGCGACCCGGGCATGACGCCGGAGCCCGTGCTCGACTTCAGCTCCGGGTACGTGCAGCGCGCGCTGGATTCGCTGCCGCGCCAGGGCACGCGCGCGCCATGGCGCCTGTACCAGAACTACGTGCGGGACCTGCTGCTGATGCGCTACGGCCGGGTGGACGACGACGCCATGGAGTTCCGGCGGCCCGGAGACGCGGCCTCGCGGCAGGCCCTGCTCCCGGAGGGCGGGGAAGCCGAGGTGGTGAGCCGACAACATCGCCACCTCGACATCGACCGTCAGTGAGGTCCGGGCGCTCAGGTCACGCGCTCGAACGACACCCCCAGGTTCCCGACCCCTTCGAGGGCGTTCTTGACGTCCTCCGACACGATGAGCGCTGTCTTGAACTTCTTCAGCCGAAAGACCTGCGCGCCCTCGGTCTTCGAGGGGTCGATCCGCAGCCCATAGATCCAGTCGTACTCCCCTTCATATCCAGGGGCAGGGTCGTCCTCGTCATGGTGATGCACCTCCCGGCACCGGGCCTCGTCGATGGCGTCAACCACCTTGGTTGCGTTGACGACGAAGTACCGTTCGGGCGCTCCCTCTATCGACACCGGGAAGAGTTGGACGTCATTGGGGGCCAGTGTTCGGAAGACGTTCGCGAGTGCTTCGCTGACGATAGGCGTGCGTTCAACCCCTCCAAACACAAAAGCACGCTGCGTACCCGGATGTGAAACCTGAGATTTGATGGAGCCAGGGTCTGGAAGGATCCCCCCATCCGTGAACAGCCAAGGCTCGTCGAACGCCTCCCCGGATGTCCGCGTGGGCGTCTCAATGAGCCACCGAGGCACGTCCGCCAGGCCTACCCAATAAAAGTTCCGGTCCACCCCGCCCTCCTACTTCACGATGAAGCTGCGCAATTCGGAGCCCGGCGTCAGGAGCTCATTGGCGATCTTCGCGAGTTCCTTCAGCAAGCTGGAACGACAAGCTTCCGTCGTTCTGCAACGCGCAACAGAGCGCTCAAGACGACTCATCACCTGATTGTGATAGAGCTCGGGATGCGGCCCTTCGTGCCCGTTGAGCCGCACCTTGTTTGCCGCATCCTCGAGAGTCATCCCAGCTTTCCTGAAAATCCTTTCGCACTCTGGCGTCCAAGGGCCGCCACTCGCGTTGGAGATGGGATTCTTGTTCGTGCAGATGTGGTGAACCGGGCCTTCAGCGTCACCCGGATACCGTCCCTCTCCGTACATCGCAAGAGCCGCGGCCGCCCCCGGAGCCAGCGTCACGTTCAGCACCCCGGCGGCAGGCATCGCGATTGACGACACCCCGCCATTCAGCGCCGCCCCGAGCTGGAATCCTGCCTCGGCCTCCGCACGAAGTGCCGCCTGGGAGAAGCCGGGGAGCCTGGGCCCCTGGGCCGCCATCGCGCTCTTTCCACCGAGGGCCGCGGTGACGAGCAGCACCAGGACCCGCGTGCCGTTCGTTCCGAGCACCTTCCCGAAGCGGTGGCCGATGTCCTGGAGTTCGACGACGCTCATGGCCCTGCCCGCATCATCCCACAACCGGACGAAGCCCCGTCCAAGCTCCCAGACCGGCACCACGCCCAGGTAGGCCACCATCGCCGCCGTCAACGCCACCGCGATGAACTTGGTGACGGGCTCGGGCAAGGTCATCGTGAGAAGAACGCTCAGCGCCGCCGAGGTCACCATGGCCTTGAGCGCCACCGGGTTCAGCATCTTGCCGACTTCCACCTCGACGCTCTCCCAGACGGTGTCGAGCGCGAAGGACAGGGCCGTGAGCGTCCGGTCCTTGCGCGAGAAGGGCAGCCCCGTTCCTCCAACCAGGGTCAAGCAGCCGTCCGAGTCGGAGCAGATGCGTGAGTACAGCGACTCAGGTGAGCGCCCCGAGCCGGGATCCGCGAGGCCATTCGAGGACGCCAGCAAGTTCCTGGACCGCACCCACCCGCGCGCATCCGCCTCTTCTGCCTCACGGAACGCAACGTCCATGCGCAGGTCCAGGATGAGCTGCGCGAGGGCAGACTTGAACTCCGCCTCGTTCACCTCCACTGGGTCAACGTCTACCGACTTGTGGACGACCCGCTGACCATTCCCGGTATCTATTTGAACGACGCGAGTCGTCGCACACCCCGAAACAATCAGCAGCAGGGACGCTACTGCAATCAGCCTCATGGGATCCCCCGAAGGCGCCCCTGGGAATCAGGGGGCGCGGCATCCTGGCTTTGGGGTTTGACACCTTCAACGAGGATCCTGAGGTTTTGATGCGCCGGATTCATCCAGCCATTCTTGATGCCTATCGCTCGGGTGTGTCTGAGTCAGACAGGTCTGCGGAACAGGTCGCCCAGGTCCGCGGGCAGCTGTGACGCGACGGCGGCGACCTCGTCCTCGGGGATGCGGTCGCGCACGGCGGTGAACACCGCGGTGACGACGCGGAAGGCCTGGTCCGGCTTGATGTTCAGGTGGTCGGCCACGTCGGTGATGAACTCGTCGCGGCCAATGCGCTTCGCGCGCGAGGGCCCCCGGTGCACCGAGCAGGCGCCCAGGATGGCGCCGATGCCGCCCTTCAGCGCGCGGAAGAGCTTCACGTCCTCGCCGTCCGACAGCCGCCGGGCGAGCGAGCAGAACACCGCGCTGGCGGCCTCCCGGGCCTCCAGGCCCTGGGTGTGCATGACCGCGTCGCCCTGGATTTCATCCAGGAAGGGCTGCAGGTCGAGCGACTCGTCGCGCTCCTTGACGGGCACGGCGTGGGTGTCGGGAGGAACAGGCGAGGCCATGGCAGCGTCTCCGAAGGTTCAGGGCCCTGGAACAGGGCCGGGGTTCCGAAGACGCTGCGCATGCGCCAATGCGCCTGCATCGTCCCGCGGCGCCGCGTCTGGGGCCCCCCACCCGCGCGCAGGCCGCCGTTCCGCCGCGGACCCTCCGGGCAAGGAAGCGCTCCACGGCGGCGGACACGTGGACTATGAGGGCCCTATGTCCCCCGGACTCCTTGAATCGTTGGGCCTCTTCGCTGGAGGCGTCGTGCTGCTGCTCCTGGGGGGCGACCTGCTCGTCAAGGGCGCGGTGGCCCTCGCCGAGCGCCACGGCGTGCCGCCCCTCACCGTCGGCCTCACGCTGGTGGCCTTCGGCACGTCCGCCCCGGAGCTCGCGCTCAACGTGGCCGCGGCGACCAGCGGCGCGACGGACCTGACGTTCGGCAACATGACGGGCTCGTCGCTCACCAACATCGGCCTGGTGCTGGGGCTGGCCGCGCTGGTGCGCCCCGTGAAGGTGCAGTCGTCGCTGGTGCGGCGCGAGCTGCCCGTGCTCCTGGGCACCGTGTGCATGCTGCTGGCGCTGTGCTGGCTTCCGGCCGCTGGGCCGGACGGGACCGTCGGGCTGACGCGCGCGGCCGGCGCGGTGCTGCTGTGCG
>NZ_JBKGHJ010000402.1:0-7839 GCF_046520365.1 Corallococcus sp. 4LFB | reverse complement strand
CGGCCCGCCCTTGGCCGAGGCGGCCGGGGGTGGCGCGGAGGCCGCTCGCGCGGAGGGCGCGGGTGACGGCACCGCCGCCACCACGGGCTCCCCCTTCGTCTTCACGTCGATGAAGCCGTTGAGACGCGCGAACATGAACAGCGCCTGGTTGATGAGCGCGTCGCGATCCGACCCCATCTGCTGGGCCATCTCTTCGTACGTCTCCCACAGGTGCTCGGCGATGCCGACCTTGCGTGCGGGACGGGAGTTCTGATCGATCATCGGTCTTGGCTCGGGAAATGCTGGACGTAAGGGACGATAGCAGAGCCGGCCGGCGCGCCCAGTTACTGGAAGGCCCGGAGATACTGGAGGTTCTTCGCGTTGTCGCTGATGGACTCCAGCGCCACCTGGAGGATGCCGTCCGCCGAGGGGTAGGCGATGAAGGCCAGGCTGGAGCCCTCCACGTCCGTGGCCACCACGGAAGCAGGCAGGGTGTAGACCGCCAGGTTGCTCGCCGAGCCGGTGTCCACCCCGAAGACGAAGCGGCGGAAGCGCGGCAGCAGCGTCACCACGTAGCGGTCACCGGCCACCAGCCGGCTCTGCGCACCGATGGTCGCCGTCATCGTGAGCGTCAGCGGCGCGGGCACGTAGGTGGTGGGCGACTTGGGCGGATCCAACCCCAGGTCGAAGTCGTCCGGGTGGGCGTAGTAGTCCAGGAAGCTGGAGACGGTGTACGGCTCGTTCACGTCCAGCCGCTGGATGAACGAGTCGCTGCTCTCCGCGCCCGCGTAGAGCAGGTAGGGCTTCACGTTCGGACCGGCCCGCACGGAGAAGAGCGGGTACGAGGCGCAGGGCTCCACCGCGGTGGCGATGGCCGGGTCGGACAGGTCCGGGTAGAGCCGCGTGAGGCCGTTGCCCTGGTCCTCCAGGCGGAGGATGGGGATGGCCGTCTCGCAGGCGCCCGCGTTGTTCGCCAGCACGATGGAGTCCCCGGGCACCACGCCTCGCGACGTCGCCAGGGTGGTCTCGATGAGGAGCGGAGCCTCCTCCACGGTCAGGTCGCGCGCGAGGCCCGTCAGGCCGGGCAGCGCGCCCTGGAAGACGAAGCGGTAGGTGCCGTTGGGCACCGTCCCGCTGCACAGGAACGCCGTGGCGTTGGTCGCGTCCTGCACCTGGGGGCAGCCCGGCTCCGACACGGTGATGGCCTGGAACTGATCCGCGCGCACGGCCTCGTTGCTGTCGCGCAGCTCCGCGGCCACCGACGCCTTCAGCGGGCCCGTCTTGGGGTCGCGGTCCAGGTTGAACGCGCGCCGCTCGTCCGCGCGGAACAGGGTGATCTCCCCGCTGGAGGACGGCACGATGCCCAGCAGCGGCACGGGGGTGGTGTAGGCCACGCCATCCGACAGCAGCTCGCGGACCTCCAGGCCCGTGCGCAGCGTGAGGCCCGTGGGCAGGCCCGCGGACGGCCTCAGGGTCAGCATGGGCGCGCCGGTGATGTCCCGGGCGAGCACCGGCGCCGTGGAGGGCGCCAGGGGATCCGGCCCGTTGTCGAGCGCGATGACGCCCTCGCAGTCCGTCGAGTTGCACGTCAGCTCGTCCAGCACCACGTACACGAAGCGGCCCGCGGGCACGGTCTCGATGCACACCGTCGTACCGGCATCCTGGCTCTTCTCCTCACTGCCCGCCGGGCACTTCCCATCCACCTTGGCTTTCATCACGCCGAAGCTGGGGTGCGTGGCCACGAGCCGCGCCGGGATGTCGATGAGGTCCGTGTACGTGGGCACCGCGTAGGGGACCGGCCGCGGCCGCTTGTACGGAATCTCCACGGAGGCCCCGTCCGCGGCGGCACGCACCAGCCGGCTGGTGCCGGACACGTTGCGGATGGCGAGCACCAGCGAGTCCGTCACGTTGGCCCGCGCGGCAGCGTGATCATGGACAGCACGGTGTCCGCCGGCTTGAGGCAGAACACGGGCAGCGCGGGCGGCAGCGCGGCCGCGTCGAAGCCCTCCGGGCCGGGCAGGTCCTGGCGCATCACCACGCCGCCGCCGAAGGGGCCGCAGAGCTGCTCGGCGGCCTCCGGGCGCGTCTGGAGCGCGTAGTACAGGACGCTCGGAGAGCCGTCCGCCACCGGGGCGTGCGCGGCGAAGGCGGTGATGAGCTGGCCCGTCGCCAGGCGCGTCACTTCGTTGAGGCGCGCGCGGTCCGCGGCCACCACGGAGATGCCGCGGCCGCCGGAGCTGCGCGCGTAGATGTACGGGCCGGACACGTCGTTGCCGGTGGCGTCGTAGCCCACGTCGCGGATGAGCGAGTCGGGCCGCGCGATGACGGGGATGGCCAGGGGCTCCAGCGGGTTCGGCGCGGGGAGGAACTCACGCGGCGAGCGCGTCAGGTCCAGCACGCGCAGCTCATCCCGGTCCTGCGAGGTGACGAAGACGAGCTGGTTGGAGAGCACCACGTCGTACGTGCCGGACAGGCCGGCGGCGCCCGCGGTGGAGGTGGTGTCGGAGCAGGCGAGCGCGAAGCTCGCGCCGCTCAGCAACAGGGCCGCAAGAAAGCCGCGCTTCAAGGTCAGTTCTCCTGGCACACGCTGGTGCCCTGGTTCGGATCGCGCTGCTGCTGCGTGCCCAGCCTCGCCACCAGCCTCGCGTCCTGGGGGCGCGCGAGGTCGGGGATGTCCACGATGGACACCTGTCCGTCACCGAAGTTGGTCACGAACAGCCGCGCCGCGTTCGTCCCGGCCGGGTTGTCCACCGCCAGCCCGAAGGCCTGCGACGGGTTGCTGGTCTGGTTGAGGGCGTTGACGAGCGGCACCTGCGCCACGACCTGCCCGAGCGCCTCGTCGTAGAGGGACACCGCGCTGTCGCCGGTGCTCGTCACCGCGAGGATGTTGGTGTCCGTGTTGGACGTGCCCGGCGTCCGCTCGATGAGCTGCATGTCGCTCACGCCGTCCGGCAGGGGCACCGCGGAGACCACGCGGAAGAAGGGCTGCGTGGCGGCGGTGCCCGGCACCGCGTCGTATTCGAAGTCGAGGGTGAGCAGCGTGTCCGGGCCGCGCGCCAGCATGTACAGCCGCTCGCGCACGAGGTTCGGACGCGCCGCCCGCTCCTCCGCCGTCACCGGCCGGGGCACCACGCGCGCCGCGCGCGCCTCGCGGATGCTGAAGACCGACTGCAGCGCGGGCTCCAGGATGATGCCGGGCTCGTTCTTGTCCACCAGCCGCAGCACGAAGTTGGCGGCCACCGTGCCGTTGATGCCGGCCACGAAGTTGCGGCCCGTCACGTAGAGGTAGCCTGCGCCCACCGTCACGGAATCCGAGCCGCCGTAGAGGTAGCCGTCGGGCGACAGCGGGATGAAGCCCAGCGTGTCACGCGTGGGGTTGTCCAGCTTCACCGTGGCCAGGTAGTTCTCGAAGTTGGTGCTGGACTTCGCGGGCGAGTCCGCCGCCTCGGAGTGCGTCACGTACAGCGTGCCGCTCGCCGCATCCACCGTCACGCCGATGGGCGACGGGGCCCGGGGCAGGTCCGGCCGGCCCGCCTCGCTCAAGGACGCCGGGATGTCGTCGGTGAGCGACAGCGCGCCGTCGCGGCAGTCCACGCCGCCCTGCACGCAGTTGAGCACCGGCGCGCCGTTGGCATCCAGGCTCACGTCCACCGCGTGCAGGTCGTTGCCCTCCGCGCGCGAGGGCACGAACAGGCGCGGCAGCCCGCTGGCCGGGTTCACCCACAGGCCCAGCTCACCCGCGAAGCTGCGGATCTGCACGAGCGACTCGTCCGCGGACGCCAGGTCCTCGAAGGCGAGCGCGGACTCCGGGAGCACACTGCCCAGGTGGGGCACCGTCACCGGCTGCCCGTCCACCTGCGTGGTCAGTGTGTCCAGGTTCAGTGCCACGACCGAACCGGAGTCGTAGCAGTTGTCGAAGTTGGCGTTCGCGACGAAGAGGTAGCCGTTGCTCGCCGAGGGCCCTCCCGCCGTCGGAGGGCGCCAGAACGCCACCCCGCTGGGGTACACGAAGCGGGTGGATGGAGGCGGGTTCGGTTCGGATTCGATCGAACACGCTCCGAGGAGCAGCAGCGCGGGGGTCAGGAAATGGAGGCGCATCAGAGGGGGGCGGAGTGTAGGAACGACGCCCTGCGCCGGGCAACTGAATAGGGCTGTCACTATTCCCGGCCGCCCTCCTCCCGACATCCCTCCCCCCCGCACGGACGGCGTGCGCCGCTCCCCTGGCGGGAAAGCGGGCACGCGCCAGCGGTGAACGGGCGACCGGGCCTCAGGCCGCCGCGGCGGTTTCGGCCTGGATCTTGGAAAAGTCCGCCACCTGGTTGAACAGGGCGCCAATCTCCGTGAGGAACCGGATGCGGTTCTCCCGCAGGTCCTTGTCCTCGGCCATCACCATCACCTTGTCGAAGAAGGTGTCCACGGCGGGCTTCAGGCCGGTGATCTCCTTGAGCGCTCCGGCGAAGTCGTCCGCGCGCACGCGCTCGCCCACCTTGTCGCGGGCCTGGGTGAAGGCGGTGTGGAGGTTCTTCTCCGGCTCGTCCGTGAAGCGCTGCGGGTTGGTCTGCCCGCCCGCCACGTCCCGGCCCTGCTTCTCCACGATGTTGACCACGCGCTTGAACGCCGCCGCCAGCGGCTGGAAGTCCGAGTGGCCCACGAGCACGCTCAGGGCCTCCAGGCGCTTCTTCGCCGCGACGAGGTCGTCGAAGCCCACGGCCAGCACCGCCTCCACGACGTCCGTGCGGTGCTGCTCGCCCCACAGCGCCTTGAGGCGGCCGCGGAAGAACTCCAGCACCTGCTCGCGCGGGGCCGCCTCACCCGGCTTGCGCTTCACGTTGGCCAGCTTGGGGGCCAGGAGGCGCAGCGCCTCATCCACCGCGGCAGACAGGCTGAAGCGGTACCCGCGCCCCAGCACGATGCGGATGATGGACAGGCACGCGCGGCGCAGCGCGAACGGATCCGCCGCGCCCGACGGCGCCTTGCCGATGGCGAAGATGCCGCACAGTGAGTCCAGCCGGTCCGCCAGGCCGATGAGCGCGCCCGCGTCCTGCGACGGCAGCGCGTCCTCGGCGCCGCGGGGCAGGTAGTGCTCGAAGATGGCCAGCGCCACCGCGTCGGGCTCGCCGCCCGCCTTCGCGTACTCGCGGCCCATCACGCCCTGGAGCTCCGGGAACTCGCCCACCATGCCGGTGACGAGGTCCGCCTTGGACAGCGTGGCGGCGCGCTCCACCGTGGCCGCCTCCCCTGCCCTGCCCGTGGCCTGGGCCAGGAAGCCCGCCAGCGCACGGAAGCGCTCCACCTTCTCCAGGTACGTGCCCAGCTGGCCCTGCCACACCACGCGGCCCAGCTTCTCCACGCGGTCGGCCAGCGGCGTGCGCCGGTCCTCGTCGAAGAAGAAGCGCCCGTCCGCGAGCCGCGCCGCCAGCACGCGCTGGTAGCCGCGCAGGGACAGCTGCTCGTCGCGCACCGGCGTGTTGGACACGGCGATGAAGCGCGGCAGCAGCTTCCCCTTCGCGTCCGTCAGCGAGAAGTAGCGCTGGTGGCTCTTCATCTCCTGCACCAGCACCTCCGGCGGCAGGTCCAGGTGGCGCTCCTCGAAGCTGCCCACCACGGGGTTTGGCAGCTCCACCAGGTTCGTCACCTGGTCCACCAGCCCCTCGTCCTCCAGCAGCCGAGCGCCCGCCGAAGTGGCGGCGGCGTTCACCTTGCGCACCAGCTCCGCGCGGCGCTTGCCGATGTCCGCCAGCACGTGCGCCTTCTCCAGCGCGGCCTCGTAGTCCGCGGGCGCCTTCAGCGTGATGGGGCCCGGCGCGAGGAAGCGGTGGCCGTAGGTGGTCCGTCCGCTCTTCACGTCGCCCAGCACCACCGGCAGCTCCGTGTCGCCCAGGAGCGCCACCAGCCACTGCACCGGGCGCGCGAAGGCCGTGTCCACGTCACCCCAGCGCATGGACTTCTTGAAGTTGATGCCGTGCACCGCCGCGTGCATCGCGTCCTGGAGGATGGCCCCCGCGGGGCGGCCCTTCTCCTCCACGCGCGCGGAGAGGTACTCACCCTTGGCCGTGGTGGTGCGGCCGAGCGCGTCCACGGACAGCTTGAGCGATTCGGCGAACTTCTCCGCCGCCTTGGTGGGCTTGCCCTGCGCGTCGAAGGCGGCCTTGGCGCTGGGCCCCAGCACCTCCTTCGTGATGTCCTCGCCCGCGCCCGCCACGTCGCGGACCCAGACGGCCAGCCGGCGCGGCGTTCCGAACGTGCGCACCTCGCCGTGCTTCAGGCGGGCGTCGGCCATGCGCTCGGTGAGCACGCGCTTCAGGTCCTCCAGCGCGGGCACGATGAACGACGCCGGGATTTCCTCGGCCCCGACCTCCAGCAGCAGATCACGCGCCACGGGACACCTCCGCCTTCTCCTTCTTCTCCACCGGCTTGTTGAGCTGCACCGTCTTCCAGTAGTCGCTGGCGGGCTTGCCCTCCAGCACCGGCGGCTGCTCACCCACCGTCCACGGCGTCTTCGTCAGCGGGAAGCCCAGCCGCTCGCGCATCTGGAGATACCCTTCCGCGCACAGGCGCGCGTTGTCACGCACGCGCTTGATGAAGTTGGCGCGCTCGGTGACGGAGATGGCGCCGCGCGCGTCCAGCAGGTTGAACGTGTGCGAGCACTTCAGCGCGTAGTCGTACGCGGGCAGCGGCAGGTGGCGCTCGATGAGCCGCTTGCACTCCTTCTCGTACGCGTCGAACAGCGTGAAGAGCATCTGCGGGTCGGACTCGTGGAGGGCGTACTTGCTCATCTCCACCTCGTTCGCGTGAAACACTTCGCGGTACTTCACGCCCTTGACCCACTCGATGTCGAAGACGTTCTCCACGTTCTGCAGGTACATGGCCAGGCGCTCGAGCCCGTACGTGAGCTCCGCGGCCACGGGGCGGCAGTCGAAGCCGCCGCACTGCTGGAAGTAGGTGAACTGCGTCACCTCCATCCCGTCGCACCACACCTCCCAGCCCAGGCCCCAGGCCCCCAGCGTGGGCGACTCCCAGTCGTCCTCCACGAAGCGGATGTCGTGCTCCAGCGGGTCCATCCCGATCTTCCGCAGCGACTCCAGGTACAGCTCCTGGACGTTCTTGGGCGCGGGCTTGAGGATGACCTGGAACTGGTGGTGCTGGAACAGGCGGTTCGGGTTCTCACCGAAGCGGCCGTCGGCGGGGCGCCGCGAGGGCTGCACGTAGGCGACGTTCCAGGGCTCGGGACCGAGCGCGTGCAGGAACGTGTAGGGGGCCATCGTGCCCGCGCCGACTTCCGTGTCGTACGACTGGGTGACGATGCATCCCTGGTCGGCCCAGTGCTTCTGGAGCGTGAGGATGAGGTCCTGGAAATACATGATGGCGAGTCCTTCTCGCAGTGCGTCGAAGGCGGAGGCAGAACGCGGCGGACCCTAGTGAGGGGGTCCAGGAGCGTCAAGGACGGCTGTCAGTCCACGTAGGCCGGGAGGTCGACCAGTCGAATCTGCAGCTTCGTCACCTCGCCCGGACGGATGGGAGCGGACAACAGCTTGCTCGTTCCGCCGGGGTCCTGCGGGTCCACCACGCGCAGCCGGTACGTCCCGATGGGCAGGGGGAACTTGATCAGCGGGGACGTGCCCAGCTGCGTGGCGCCGTCGAACACCGCCGCGTTCTTCGGCACCGTGTAGAGCGTCAGCCAACCCAGGCCCGCCTTCGCCGCGCCCTTCGAGGTGGAGGTGTCGAGCACCTCCGGGTTCTCGGCCTGCGTGACGGTGGTGACGGGCTCCGGAGCCCGCTCCGAGGGCTCGGGCTTCGCGGGGGCGCGGCTCGGCCTCGCGCCACCACGGGCGTCGGCGGGGAGTGACGGCCGGAGCGCTG
>NZ_JBKGHJ010000401.1:0-7849 GCF_046520365.1 Corallococcus sp. 4LFB | reverse complement strand
GGCAGGCCGCGGCGGAGGAGGTGGAGGCGGCGGCGCGGGAGGCCACGGGGAGGCGCAACCAGGCGGAGCTGCTGGAGGGCGGGCTGCACCCGGCGGAGCTGACCGCCGAGGAGGCCGCGATGACGTCCGAGGGCGCCAGCGCGGCGACCGGGGCCGCCGGGCTGGAAGGCCCGCCGCCGTTCCTCCGGGGCGACGACGTGACGCCGGACCTGAACGACGAGCCCCTGCCCCTCCAGGACCTGGACCTGGTCGAGGACCTGGACGAGCTGGCCGGGCCGGATGAAGAGGCGCAGGCAGACGACTTCGACGACGACGACGACGGCCACCAGCCGGTGTGAAGCCGCGCCGGCACCGGGTCCCTGGGACTCGGGTCACCCGAGTCCTCCGGGACCAGCGGGGTACCGGATGGCGGCCATGACTGTCTTTTCCGGATTTCGCGCGCGCAGCGAAGTACTCGGGTGTTTGGCAAAGCTTCCGCGAGTTGCTTGTTTTCTTCCACTCATCAACCCGGTGCGTCACCCTTTCTCCAGGCGGGGCGCCGAGGGGAATGACAAATCCTGTCACCGCGCGGGTCCGCCGCGACTGACACGCCTTTCACCCGCCAGTCAGCTCAAACCCAGACATTGACAGACTTTCGCGGAAGCCAATAAAAGGCGTGACAGCATTTTGAAGCACCGGTAGTGCTGTCTCCGCTTCTGGCTGTAGAGCAGACATCCGCCGAGGGCCGGGTGGTCCCCCCGGGTCGGCGAACGCCCGCCTCCTCCTCTCCATTTCCGTGAGGTCCCGCGACCGCGCTCTCCTGGAGCGCGGCACGGGAAACGTGTCTCCGGGCTCCGTCCCGGGCACGTGAGGCCGGCGCGTGCCTGATGTGCGTCATTTCCTGTGTCCCTGTCTGTCTTCCCAAGGAGTGTCGAATGAAGCGAACGTCCCCCCGTTGGTTCCGGTCGCGCGGCATGCTGGGCGCGCTGCTGCTGTCCCTGTCCTCGCCGTGGATGGCCGCGTGTAGCTCGGGTGCGCCCGCGCCGGACACCACCGCTCAGCAGCAGACCCAGTCCCAGGTCACCGTCGCCATCGGGGCGCAGGACCTCATCACCCAGGCCGTAAAGGGCCGCGTCTCCGCGCAGGCCTTCAGCTACACCGACGTCGCCAGCATCCGCGTCGACGTCTCCGAGCAGGGCACGGGCGGCCTCGTCATCTTCAAGAACTTCGACCTCTTCACCTCCGCTGGCAACTGGACGGGCACCCTGCCCTTCCTGCCCAAGGCCAAGGCGCTCACCTTCTTCGCCCGTGCGCTCGATGCCTCGGGGAACCTGCTCTTCTCCGGCTCGCTCGATGCCACGCTGAACCTCGACTTCGAGACCGTCACCATTCCGCTGGCCCCGGCCAACAACAACGCCGTCATCTCCCTGCCGCGCATCCGCAAAATCAGCATCCCCAGCGCCTTCGCCTCCTCGCAGTCCGGCAACATCACCTTCGCGGTGGAGGCCACCAACGGCGAGGCGCTGCGCTACGCCATCACCTCCGCCGTCGCGGGCAGCGGGACGTTCTCCCCGCTCAACGGCGCCATCACGCTCCAGAACACCGCGGGCGCCTTCGTGTCCCAGTACACGCCCCCCACCGTGAGCACGGAGACCGTCTTCACGCACACCGTCACGGTGACGAATCCCGCCGGGCACTCCATCAGCACCACCTTCACGACGAAGGTGAAGCCCAATGAGACCTCCAGCGGCGTCATCGACACCTCCGTCGCCGTGCTCTTCAACCCCGTCATCAACGGCCTCAACGGCCTGCGCGTCCGTGACACCCAGAACGTCATCTTCACCGCGGACGTGAGCGACGACGGGGCGCAGGAGGCCCTCACCTACGCATGGAGCTTCACGCCCGCCACGGGCACCACGCCGGACCCCGTGCCTGCCTTCACGGGCGCGACGAACCCGTCCACGCTCCAGAACTACACCACCGCCGTGCAGGGTGACCTGAAGCTCGCCGTGACGGACGGCAACAACGGCACCACCACCCTCACGTACAAGCTCACCCCGGATCAGTTCCCGGACAACCCCGTCGCCGAAGGGCCGCTGGATGGCATCAACAGCATCCGCACGGGTTGGGACCATTCCTGTGCGCTGCTGAATGACGGCTCCGTGCGCTGCTGGGGCTACGGTGCGTTTGGCCAGTTGGGCTACGAGAACACCCAGAACATCGGCGACAACGAGCTGCCGTACACGGCCGGCGCGGTGAAGCTGCTCGGCAAGGCCACGAAGCTCGCGGCGGGTGGCAACCACTCGTGCGCCCTGCTGGACACGGGTCTGGTGCGCTGCTGGGGCCAGAACACCTACGGACAGCTCGGCTACAACACCACGCAGAACCTGGGCGACGGCGAGCCCGTGGCCAGCTTCGGCTACGTGAACCTGGGTGGCCCCGCCACCCGCATCACGGTGGGCGCGGAGCACTCCTGCGCGGTGATGGCCACGGGCAAGGTGCGCTGCTGGGGCCGCAACCAGTACGGCCAGCTGGGCTACGGCCACGTCAACAGCATCGGTGACGACGAGCAGCCCTGGAAGGCGGGCGACGTGGACCTCGGCGGCGCCACCGCCACGGACATCGCGGCGGGTGGCTCGCACACCTGCGCCCTGCTCTCCAACGACAAGATGCTCTGCTGGGGCTACAACGGCTACGGCCAGCTCGGGTACTTGAACTACAACAACATCGGTGACAACGAACTGCCGGGCAGCCAGACCGCGTTCGAGCCGGCCGGGCCGGTCTCGCAGATCTCCGTCGGCGGAAACCACACCTGCGCCCTGCTGAAGACGGGGACCGTGCGGTGCTGGGGCCTGAACAACTACGGGCAGATGGGTACGGGCCAGTCCGCCAGCTACTTCCTGTTCAGGGACTCGGGGAGCATCGACCTGGGCACCAGCGCGCTGCAGATCTCCGCGGGTTCGAACCACACCTGCGCCCTGCTCTCCACCGGCAGCGTGCGGTGCTGGGGCTACAGCGGCTATGGCCAGCTGGGCTACGGCAGCACCGGGACCCGGTCCACGCCGGGCCCGGCCGTGGACCTGGATGGCGCCACCGCGTACCAGGTGTCCGCGTCCGCCGGAAACCACACCTGCGCCCTGCTCTCCACGGGCAAGGCGCGCTGCTGGGGCCAGGGCAACTGGGGTCAGCTCGGCTACGGCAACACCAACCACATCGGTGACAACGAGCAGCCCTCGGCCGCGGGCGACATCCAGCTCCTGCCGCCGTCGCCGTAGTCACTGACGTCCTCGCGGGCGCTCGCAGGACCGGGGCGCCCGCTCCCTTTCCGTCCGCAATCCCATTCGCCTTCAGGAGTGTCCCTTGCAGAGCTCATCCCCCCGTTGGTTCCGGTCGCGCGGCATGCTGGGCGCGCTGTTGCTGTCGCTGTCCTCGCCGTGGATGGCCGCGTGTAGCTCGGGTGCGCCCGCGCCGGACACCACCGCTCAGCAGCAGACCCAGTCCCAGGTCACCGTCGCCATCGGGGCGCAGGACCTCATCACCCAGGCCGTAAAGGGCCGCGTCTCCGCGCAGGCCTTCAGCTACACCGACGTCGCCAGCATCCGCGTCGACGTCTCCGAGCAGGGCACGGGCGGCCTCGTCATCTTCAAGAACTTCGACCTCTTCACCTCCGCTGGCAACTGGACGGGCACCCTGCCCTTCCTGCCCAAGGCCAAGGCGCTCACCTTCTTCGCCCGTGCGCTCGATGCCTCGGGGAACCTGCTCTTCTCCGGCTCGCTCGATGCCACGCTGAACCTCGACTTCGAGACCGTCACCATTCCGCTGGCCCCGGCCAACAACAACGCCGTCATCTCCCTGCCGCGCATCCGCAAAATCAGCATCCCCAGCGCCTTCGCCTCCTCGCAGTCCGGCAACATCACCTTCGCGGTGGAGGCCACCAACGGCGAGGCGCTGCGCTACGCCATCACCTCCGCCGTCGCGGGCAGCGGGACGTTCTCCCCGCTCAACGGCGCCATCACGCTCCAGAACACCGCGGGCGCCTTCGTGTCCCAGTACACGCCCCCCACCGTGAGCACGGAGACCGTCTTCACGCACACCGTCACGGTGACGAATCCCGCCGGGCACTCCATCAGCACCACCTTCACGACGAAGGTGAAGCCCAATGAGACCTCCAGCGGCGTCATCGACACCTCCGTCGCCGTGCTCTTCAACCCCGTCATCAACGGCCTCAACGGCCTGCGCGTCCGTGACACCCAGAACGTCATCTTCACCGCGGACGTGAGCGACGACGGGGCGCAGGAGGCCCTCACCTACGCATGGAGCTTCACGCCCGCCACGGGCACCACGCCGGACCCCGTGCCTGCCTTCACGGGCGCGACGAACCCGTCCACGCTCCAGAACTACACCACCGCCGTGCAGGGTGACCTGAAGCTCGCCGTGACGGACGGCAACAACGGCACCACCACCCTCACGTACAAGCTCACCCCGGATCAGTTCCCGGACAACCCCGTCGCCGAAGGGCCGCTGGATGGCATCAACAGCATCCGCACGGGTTGGGACCATTCCTGTGCGCTGCTGAATGACGGCTCCGTGCGCTGCTGGGGCTACGGTGCGTTTGGCCAGTTGGGCTACGAGAACACCCAGAACATCGGCGACAACGAGCTGCCGTACACGGCCGGCGCGGTGAAGCTGCTCGGCAAGGCCACGAAGCTCGCGGCGGGTGGCAACCACTCGTGCGCCCTGCTGGACACGGGTCTGGTGCGCTGCTGGGGCCAGAACACCTACGGACAGCTCGGCTACAACACCACGCAGAACCTGGGCGACGGCGAGCCCGTGGCCAGCTTCGGCTACGTGAACCTGGGTGGCCCCGCCACCCGCATCACGGTGGGCGCGGAGCACTCCTGCGCGGTGATGGCCACGGGCAAGGTGCGCTGCTGGGGCCGCAACCAGTACGGCCAGCTGGGCTACGGCCACGTCAACAGCATCGGTGACGACGAGCAGCCCTGGAAGGCGGGCGACGTGGACCTCGGCGGCGCCACCGCCACGGATGTCGTCGCGGGCGACAACCACACCTGCGCCCTGCTCTCCAACGACAAGATGCTCTGCTGGGGCCGGAACAGCCTGGGCCAGCTCGGGTACCCGCACCTCAACAACGTGGGTGACAACGAACTGCCGAGCAGCCAGACCGCGTTCGAGCCCAAGGGGCCCGTCGCCCAGGTCAGCGCCAGCAGGTACAACACGTGTGCCCTCCTGAAGTCAGGCAGCGTCATCTGCTGGGGCGCCAACTCCAACGGGCAGACGGGCAACAACCTCCGCAGCAACTCCATCTGGTCCTGCGCTGAGTACCCGTCGAGCTACTGCTACTTCAACACCCTCGCCAGCTCGACCACGGTGAACCTGGGCGGAACGACCGCCTTGCAGGTGACCTCGGGTGGGGAGCACGCCTGCGCCCTGCTCTCCACGGGCAGCATGCGGTGCTGGGGAAGCAACATCTACGGGCAACTGGGCTACGGCAACGTGACGGAACTGGACGTGCCTGGGGGGGCCGTGGACCTGGGCGGGGCGACGGCCTATCAGATCAGTGCCTCGGGCAGCGGCAACACCTGCGCGCTGCTCTCCACGGGCAAGGCGCGCTGCTGGGGCAAGAACAACGCTGGCCAGCTGGGCCAGGGCAACACCGTGGTCATCGGTGACAACGAGCTGCCTTCCGCCGTGGCTGAGATCCAGCTCCTGCCTCCGACCCCGTAGTCCCTGAGCACTCGCGGGCGCCCGGCACACGTCGGGCGCCCGCTTCGCGTTCCTTCCGTGTGAGCCATGACGAAGCCTGCCCTCGCGTTCCTCCTCCTGTGCCTCACCGTCGCGTGCACGTCGCCGACGACGGAGCCGGCCACGCCGGAGCCCACGGCCTCCGTCACGTTCACCGTCTCCACGGACAGCACCGGCCCTCAATCCCAGACACGGCGCGCCCTGTCCGGCATCACCTTCGCGGACGTGGCGCGCATCCGCGTCGACGTGGAGGACGCGGTCAGCCACAGCGCGCTGTTCACGAACTTCGACCTGGTGCCCTCCCCCTCCGGGTGGTCCGGCACGATGCCGTCCCTGCCGCGCCATCAAGCCCTGACCTTCATCGCGAGGGCCTACGACGGGAACGGCGCGCTCCTCTTCCAGGGCAGCACCACCCAGACGCTCGTCGCGGACCGGGAGTCCGTGGCCATCGCGCTCGCGCCCTCCAACGACGGCGCGCCCATCACCCTGCCCCGCATCCCCCGCATCCAGCTCCCCGGTGAGCTCGTCTTCGGCCAGCCCGCCACCGTCACCTTCTTCGTCGAGGCCACCTCCGGCGAGGCCCTCACCTTCACGCTCACCCCCGCGACCGGCGGCGGCGCCTTCGTTCCCTCCAGCGGGACGTTCACGCTCACCGGCACCTCCGGCGCCTTCGTCGCGCGTTACCTTCCCCCCTTCGGCATCCCCAGCCCCACCGACTACACGCACTCGCTCACCGTCACGAACCCGGCGGGGCACTCGGTCAGCACCACGTTCGTGACGCGCGTGCTCCCCGCGGACCGGTCCACGGACTCGCTGGGCACCACCGTGCGCATCCTCTTCGCGCCCGTCATCCAGGGCCTGGCCGCGTCCCGGCTCGCGGGCACCTCCGACGTCGCGTGGACCGCCACCGTGTCGGATGATCAGCCCGCGCGCACGCTCGACTACGCGTGGAGCTTCACCCCGGACGCGCCCGTGACACCTGCCCCCGGCTTCACCGCGCAGGCCAACCCCACCGTCCTCCAGCACTACGCGCCCTCGCTCCAGGGCCGGCTGTCCCTCCAGGTCACCGACGCCGCCGGGGCCCGCACCACCGCCACCTACCGCCTGGGCGCGCAGCAGTTCCCCGATGCCCCCGTCCAGACTGGCGGGCCCACCGACGCCGCCCAGCTCCGCGCCGGGGACAGCCACACCTGCGCCCTGCTCAACGACGGCTCCGTGCGCTGCTTCGGCGGCGGCGCGCAGGCCGGCTCGGCTACACCGGCACCGCCAACGTCGGCGACGACGAGACGCCCGCGTCGAAGGGCCCCGTGCCGCTCGCCCCGGGGGAGAAGGCCGTGCAGCTGGCCACCGGCCTGGGCCACACCTGCGCCCTGCTCTCCACGGGCCGCGTGCGCTGCTGGGGCGCCAATGCCTCCGGACAGCTCGGCCTGGGCCACACGCGCGCCATCGGCGACGACGAGCCCATCGCCAGCGTGGGCACCGTCGACCTGGGCGGCGCCCGCGCCCTGCGCATCACCGCGGGCGACCGCCACACCTGCGCGCTCCTCACCTCCGGACACGTGCGCTGCTGGGGCGACAACACCCACGGCCAGCTGGGCCTGGGCCACACCGACACGCTGGGCGACGACGAGCCGCCCCCCACCACCGACGTCCCCGTCGGCGCCCCCGTGCAGGACCTGGCCGCGGGCGGCGACCACACCTGCGCCCTGCTCTTCTCCGGCCGCCCGCGCTGCTGGGGGCGCCAACGCCTACGGACAACTGGGTTACAACCGTGACGACGATGTCGGTGACACCGAGTTGCCTTCGTCAGCCGGTGACGTGGACGTGGGCGGCACCGCCGTGCAGCTGGCCCTGGGCACCCAGCACACCTGCGCCCTGCTGGACACCGGCGCCCTGCGCTGCTGGGGCGCCAACGCCTACGGCCAGGTGGGCAACGGCAACCCGGACTACGCGACGCCGCTGACCGCCGTGGCGCTGGCTTCGGGCCTCCGCGCCGTGCAGGTCGCCGCCGGGGCCCAGCACACCTGCGCGCTGCTCGAGTCCGGCCAGCTCCAGTGCTGGGGCAACGGCGCCCGGGGCCGCCTGGGCTACGCCAACACGCGCTCCC
>NZ_JBKGHJ010000400.1:0-7857 GCF_046520365.1 Corallococcus sp. 4LFB | reverse complement strand
CCTCCGCGTACGGCGGTGCGGCCACCCACGCGGGCGCATCCGCGGCCCATCCGGCCACCGCGTCGAATCCCCCCGCGCGGGTCATCCCCATCTCGCGCACGACCTCCGCTCCGGGCCGCGACCTGGCCGTGCTGCTGGAGCAGGCGCGCAGCATGCTCGCCAGCGACCTGCACCTGGTGGCCGGCCGGCCTCCGCTGCTGCGCATCGCCGGGGAGCTGCTGCCCCAGGACACGCCGCTGTCACCGGAGACGGTGGAGCGGCTGCTGCTGCCCATCATCCCGGAGCGGCTGCGGCCCGTGCTGGAGAGGGACGGCAGCGTGGACTTCGCGCTGGACTCCGAGGACACCGGCCGCTTCCGCGTCAACGTGGGCCGCCAGCGCACGGGCCTCAAGGGCGTCTTCCGCCTCATCGCCCGGGAGATCCCCACCCTGGAGTCGCTGGGGCTGCCCGCGGACATCGCCAAGGCCACGCACCACCACCAGGGCCTCATCGTGCTCACCGGCCCGTCCGGCCACGGCAAGACGAGCACGCTCGCGGCGCTGGTGGACATCATCAACCGCGAGACGACGCACCACGTGCTCACCGTGGAGGACCCGGTGGAGTACGTGCACCCGCGCAAGCGCGCCCTCATCAGCCAGCGCGAGGTGGGCACCAGCACCCGCACCTTCGCCAGCGCCCTCAAGGGCAGCCTCCGCGAGGACCCGGACGTCATCGTCGTGGGCGAACTGCGCGACACGGAGACCGTGCGCATGGCGCTCGCCGCCAGCGAGACGGGCCACCTGCTCATCAGCACCATGAACACGCCCAGCGCGGCGAAGACCATCGACCGGCTCATCGACCTCTTCCCGCCGGGAGACCAGCAGCAGGTCCGCCTGTCGCTCTCCAGCGGCCTGCGCCTCATCGTCAGCCAGCGGCTGATGCCCAGCGCGGACGGCAAGTCCATGGTCGCCGCCGCCGAGGTGCTCACCGGCTCCGTGGCCCTGGGCAACCTCATCCGCGACAACAAGACGTTCCAGATCCCCTCCCTCCAGCAGCGCGGCAAGTCGCTGGGCATCATCCGCTTCGAGGACTCGCTCGCGGACCTGGCGCGCTCCGGCAAGGCGACGCTGGAGACCGTGAAGGGCTTCGCGGAGAACCCGGACGAGATTGAAGCCATGGTGACGGGCAGGAGGCCCGGCGCCGCTCCCACCGTGTCCCCGCCCGCGTCCGCCCAGGAGGGCGCGCGGATGCTGTCCAAGGTGGGCTCACTGCTTGGCAAGAAGGGCGCCTGACATGACGGACACCCCTCGCATCGCGACCTGGTTCGACGTGCTGCTGGACAGGAAGGGCAGCGACCTGCACCTGGGCGTGGGCTACCCGCCCCTGGGCCGCATCCGCGGCGAGCTCGTGCCCCTGCGCGACGAGCCCCTCGACTCCGAGGAGCTGGAGTCGCTGCTCTTTGAAATCTGCTCGCCCGAACAGAAGCGGCAGATCGTGGAGGAGCTGGACCTGGACTTCGCCTACGGCTACGGCACCAAGGCCCGCTTCCGCGCGAACTACTTCTACAAGATGACCGGCATTGGCGCGGTGTTCCGCACCATCCCCAGCAAGGTGCTGTCGCTGGAGGACCTGAAGACGCCGGAGGTGGTGCGCAAGCTGGCGGACCGGCGCAGCGGGCTGGTGCTGGTGACGGGCCCCACGGGCTCGGGCAAGTCCACGACGCTCGCGGGGATGATCAACCACATCAACAAGACGCGCGCGTCGCACGTGCTCACCATCGAGGACCCGGTGGAGTTCGTGCACGAGTCGCTCAAGGCCCAGGTCACCCACCGCGAGGTGGGCCCGCACGCCTCCAGCTTCGCCACCGCCATCCGCTCCGCCGGCCGCGAGGACCCCAACGTCATCCTCATTGGCGAGCTGCGCACCAACGAGACCATGAAGCTGGCGCTCCAGCTGGCCAGCTTCGGCGTGCTCGTCTTCGCCACGGTGCACACCAACAGCGCCCCCGCCACCATCGACCGCATCATCAACGCCTTCCCCGCGGACGAGCAGGGCCAGGTGCGCGGCATGCTCGCGGAGTCCCTGGCCGGCATCGTCGCCCAGCAGCTCATCAAGACCGCGGACGGCAAGGGCCGCGTCGCCGCGCTGGAGATCCTGGTGGGCGGGCCCGCCATCGCCGCGATGATCCGCGAGGGCAAGGTGTTCCAGATCGCTTCCAAGATGCAGGCCGGCCAGAGCGTGGGCATGCAGACCCTGGACATGCACCTGGAGCGGCTGGTGAAGGACGACGTCATCGTCCCCGACGCCGCCCTGGAGAAGGCCCAGGACAAGGAGAATTTCGTGAAGGTCATCCAGCGGCTGAAGCCGGACTGGCAGGTGCCGGAGACGCTGAAGGCGTGACCGCGCCCCCCGGGAGGTGAAGGAATTTGCATTCCCCCCCCGACTTCGCATTTGTTCGGGAGTGAACGGGGCCCCGCCCACCGGGGTCGGGCCCACACACTTCCGAGGGGGAAGTCATGGATCAGCAGCAGCTTGAGATGATGCAGCAGATGCAGGACCAGCAGGCGTCGGGCCCGGGGCCGCTGTTCTGGATCTTCTACCTGGCCTTCATCGGCCTGGTCGTCGCGGGCATGTGGAAGACGTTCGCCAAGGCCGGCGAGCCGGGGTGGGCGGCCATCGTGCCGTTCTACAACCTGTACGTGATGACCAAGATTGTTGGCCGTCCGGCGTGGTGGGTGGTGCTGGCCATCCTGCCGTGCGTGAACATCATCGCGCTGATCATCCTCAGCATCGACATGGCGAAGTCCTTCGGGAAGGGCGTGGGCTTCGGCATCGGCCTGGCGCTGCTCGGTCCGGTCTTCTACGCCATCCTCGGCTTCGGCGACGCGCAGTACCAGGGCCCGTCCGCCTCCGGCGGTAGCATGTCCGCGGCGTAGTCGTCCCCCACGGCCTTCTGGCCGTGAACGGCGGCGGTGGGGTGGCCATCCGGTCGCTTCACCGCCGTTCGTGTTTCCGGAAGCCCCGCCATTGCTCGCCCGGCGGCCCGACATCCAGTAGAGCGGAGCGCGATGACTGGACCGCGCGTTCCTTCCCGGCTGTCGCTCTCCTACGGCATCGGTCTGGCGCTGCTGCTGCCCGGAGTGGCCACCGCGCAGGACGTGGAGGGGGGCACGGCCCCTGCCACCGCGCCCGAGGCGCCAACCGAAACACGGACCGTCGTCACCGCGACGCGCCTGCCGCGTCCGCTCCGGGACGTGCCGGCCACCACGGTGGTGATTCCGCGCGCGGAGATGGAACGCAGCCCCACGCTCACGCAGGACGCGCTCGTCCGCACGCTGCCTTCCGTCGCCACGTTCCGCCGCACGCCGTCCCTGGTCGCGGACCCCACCGCGCAGGGGCTCAACCTTCGCGGGCTCGCGCCCTCCGGCGTGGCGCGCGGGCTCGTGCTGCTGGATGGGCTTCCCTTCAACGACCCCTACGGCGGCTGGGTGTTCTGGCGCGCCCTGCCCCGCCTGGGCCTGGACCGCATCGAGGTCGTCCCCACCGGCGGCTCCGCGCTCTACGGCAGCGCCGCGCTGGGCGGCGTCGTGCAGCTGTTCTCCCGGCCCATCACCGGCCCGGTGCTGGACGCCGACGTGTCCGTGGGCAACCTGGGCACCGGCTTCGTCGCCGCTCGCGTCGCGGACCGCTGGGGCCGCGTGGGCGCCTCGCTGGAGGTCGAGGGCCTCACCAGCGACGGCTACCGCATCGTCCCGGAGAGCCAGCGCGGCCGCGTCGACGGTGACACGCCGTCCAGGCACGTCAGCGCCCAGGCGCGCGTCGAAGCGGAGGCCACCGACCACCTCTCCCTCTCCGCCCGCGCGGGCGTGTTCCGCGAGAGGCAGAACGGCGGCACCCGGTACACCGTCGCCAGCGTGGACCTCGCGTGGTTCGCCGCGAGCGCCCGCCTCCGCACGGACGCCGCCGGCGCCTTCGAGCTGGGCCTCTTCGGCCGCACCCAGCACTTCGCGCAGGACCGCGCCCGCATCACCCCGGACCGGAACTTCGAGGTCCGCTCCGCCCTCCAGGACGTGCCCGCGGATGATCAGGGCGGCTCGCTCGTCTGGACCGGCCCGGACCTGACGCTGGGTGGAACCCACGTGCTCGCCGCGGGCGTGGACGTGCGCCGCTCCAACGGCAGGGCCGACGAGCTGCTCTTCCCCTCCGCCTACACCGCCACGACGCGCTACGCGCGCACCACGCGGGGCACGCAGGTGTCCGGCGGCGTCTTCGTGCAGGACCTCTACACCGTGTCCCCCGCGCTGGAGTTCGCCGGCACGCTGCGCTGGGACACGTGGCGCAACTTCGACGGCAACCAGTTGGAGAGCCTCGCGAACGGCGCCACCCTGTCCACCGACTTCGAGCCCCGCACCGCCCGCCAGCTCAGCCCGCGCCTCGCCGCGCGCGTGCGCCCCCTGGACTGGCTCACCCTGCGCGCCTCCGCCTACCGCGCCTTCCGCGCCCCACCCTCAACGAGCTCTACCGCCCCTTCCAGGTGGGCACCGTCCTCACCGCCGCGAACCCGGACCTGGGCGCCGAGCGCCTCTGGGGCACCGAGGCGGGCGTGGAGGCCACCGGCCCGCGGGGGCTCACCGGCCGCGTCACCGGCTTCTGGAACGTGCTGGACGCGCCATCACCAACGTCACCCTCGCCACGCCCCTGCCGGACGGCACCCCCCGCCAGCGCCAGAACCTGGGCCGCGCCCGCGTGCGCGGCGTGGAGCTGGGCGCGGACTGGCGCCTGTCCCGCCAGTGGCTCGCGCTCGCCGCCTACACCTTCGTGGACCCCGTCGTCACCCGCGCCCCCGGCCAGCCCGACCTCGTGGGTCGCCAGCTTGCGCAGGACCCCAGGCATCGCGGCTTCCTGGCGGTCACCTTCGACGCGCCGTCCATCGTCTCCGTCACCGCGCAGCTGCGCGTCCTCGGCCCGCAGTACGAGGACGACCTCAACACGCGCGGCATGGGCGGCGCGGCGGTGGTGGACCTGTTCGTGAGCCGCCACCTCTTCTGGAAGGTGGACGCCTTCGGCGCGGTGGAGAACCTCTTCGACCGCCAGTACCTCGCGGGCCGCGCGGGCGTGGACACGCTGGCCCCGCCCTTCCAGGCGCGCGTGGGCCTGCGCCTGCGCGACGTGTTCAGCGAATCGAGCGCACGGGCGGCACCGGGCGCACCGGGCCGTTGAACCAGCGGCTCAGCTCCGTCGTGTCCTCCATCCGCTTCGCGGGCGGCAGGCTGGAGAGGAACACCCGGCCGTAGCTCTTGGTCACGATGCGGCGGTCCAGCATCGCCACGATGCCCCGGTCCGCCTGCGTGCGGATGAGCCGCCCGAAGCCCTGCCGCAGCGCCAGCGCCGCCTGCGGCAGCTGGTATTGATCAAACGGCTCCTCACCGCGCGCCTGAATCTGGCGGATGCGCGCGGCCACCAGCGGGTCGCCCGGCGAGGCGAACGGGAGCCGGTCGATGATGACCAGGCTCAGCGCGTCCCCGGGCACGTCCACGCCCTCCCAGAAGCTGTGCGCGGCGAAGAGCACGCTGGGCGTCTGGCGGAAGGCGTCCAGCAGCTGCTGCTTGGGCCGCTCGCCCTGGAGCAGGGCTTGATAGGGCAGCCGCGTCGCCGTCAGCTCGTACGCGCGCACCATGTTGCGCAGGGACGTGAAGAGCACGAACGCGCGCCCGCCCGTCACCTCGCACAGCTGGATGATCTCCTCCGCCGCCGCCTCGATGAAGCCCGGGGCGCTGGGGTCCGGCAGGTGCGTGGGCAGGTACAGCGCGGACTGGCGCGGGAAGTCGAACGGGCTGGGCACCGCCAGCGTGCGCACGCGCGTCACCGGCTGGCCCTCGTCGTCGTACATGCCCATGCGCCTGGCGAAGAAGTCGAAGCGGCTGTCCGCGGCGAGCGTCGCGGAGGTGAAGACGACCGTGTCCAGCGCGCCGTAGAGCCGGTCGCGCAGCTCCTTCGCCACGTCGATGGGGTTCGCGCGCAGGAACAGCCCCTTGCCTCGCGCCTCCGCCCAGTACACGTGGTCCGCGGACTCGGACTTCTCCAGGAACGTGAGCTGCTCCGCCAGCTCCTCCGCGCGGCGGTGGATGGCGGCCAGCTCCGGCTCGCGCTCGCTGCCCGCGAAGGACGCGAGCGCCGCCAGCCCCTCGCGCACCTGCTCCAGCGCGCCGGACAGCTTGCCCATCGTCTCCGGGCGCAGGGCCACGGTGGACTCCTGGCTGGACAGCCCCAGCGCGCGCGGCGCCTGGAGGAACAGCGCGTCCGCGTGCGAGCGCACCCGCTGGGCCAGCGCGGAGAGCGTCGCGTGCCGCTCGTCCTTCACCGGCAGGGCCGCCACCGCGTCGCGCGACAGCTCCTCCAGCCGGTAGTTGGACACGCTGCAGCCGAAGTGGCTGCTGGCCGCGTCCTCCAGCGCGTGCGCCTCGTCGAAGACGACCGCGTCGTAGAAGGGCAGCACCCCTTCCGTGCGCTTGCCGGAGCTGCGCAGCGCCAGGTCCGCGAAGAACAGGTGGTGGTTCACCACCAGCAGGTCCGCGACCTCCGCGCGCTTGCGCATCCGCGTGACGAAACAGGTTTCATACAGCGAGCAGCGCGAGCCCAGGCACGTCTCCGACGTGGTGGACAGCCGCGACCAGGCGGCGAAGGACTCCGGCAGGTCCAGCTCCGCCCGGTCCCCCGTCTCCGTCTGCGTCACCCACTTCTTGAGCAGCGGCCACTGCTTCGCCTCTTCCTTCGAGACGAACTGGGGGTCCTTCTCGAAGGACTCGTAGCGGTGCAGGCACAGGTAGTTGCCGCGCCCCTTGAGGTACGCCGCCTCGAAGCGCAGCCCCAGCTTCTCGCTGAGCAGCGGCAGGTCCTTGAAGAACACCTGGTCCTGCAGCGTCTTCGTGGCCGTGGACACCACCACCTTGCGCCCCGACAGGAGCGCGGGCACCAGGTAGGCCAGCGTCTTGCCCGTGCCCGTGCCGGCCTCCGCCAGCAGGTAGCTGCCCTCCGTGAAGGCCCGCTCCACGGCGCGCGCCATCTGGAGCTGCTCCGGGCGGTGCTCGTACGCGGGCAGCGCCTCTTCCAGCGCGCCACCAGGACCCAGCAGGCTGTCGACAGAAGGGGGACGGGGCGCGGGCGCGGACATGCGGCGGTCTTCGGGGGGCAGGAGGGCGCGGAAGGGAGGCCCCGCAGGATAACAGCGCCCGGCGCCCCCCGCGCGTTCCGTCACACGGCCCCGAAGGCCTGTCCCCCGCCCGCCCGGGAAGCGGGCCGGCCAGCGCCCCTGGGGGCCTTCTTGGCTAGAAGGACCCGCGCAGCATCTGGAAGAGCACCAGCACCAGCACCAGGGCCACCACCATCACCGCGCCCATCACCGTGTTCTTCACCTTGCGAGCCAGCGCCGGGGACGGACCGTCGGAGGCGAGCGGCACCGCGGAGGTCACCCGGCGCACCACCTCGTCCCGGCCGCGCAGCGCCTGGGCGTCGTTCGGCGCCCGGGCCAGCCGCAGGCGGTACAGCCGGCCCACCATGGCCAGCTCCCCCCGCCCCATCGCCTGGGACAGCAGGCGGTCGTGCGCGTCCCAGTCGTGCCACGTGCCCATCAGCGCGCGCCACTCCGTGGCCAGGAACCCGGAGGGGTGGTGCTCGTCCGGGATGAAGTTGGCGTAGACCAGCCCGCACTGCGCGCAGGATCCGGCGTCGTCACGCATGGGCGCCACGCACTTGGGGCAGTGGCCCGGCGGCGCCTGGAAGGGGTCCCCGTCGAAGTCCGGCGCGACGACGGAGGCCGCATCGGAGCGCACCACCCGCAGCGCGGTGACGCTGGCGCGGGCGGGCGCGGGGGGCACGAGG
>NZ_JBKGHJ010000003.1:0-57710 GCF_046520365.1 Corallococcus sp. 4LFB | reverse complement strand
AGGGTGCGTTGGGCCTCTTGAGCGAGGAGTCCCGGCGCATCCGAGAAGGCTCCCACAGGCTCATGGACGCGCTGCACCGGATGTACCAGCACAAGGACAAAGGGGACTTCGGCAGCGCCCGCCAGGAGATGCGGAACGTGCTCGCGGTGGAAGTCGTGCCCCACTACCGCGCCCTCGCCGAGGGGCAGCTCGAAGACATGGCCGACGAGCCGTAGCAACGAGCGCGGAGCGCCTTGCCCAGCGGTGCGCCGGGCGAAGGCGTCGCTCGCGCACTTGGGTTACTTGCCGCAGGAGCGCCCTCCGGAGAAGGCGCTTCGCGGCCCAGACTCAGGCTGGCGTCACCTTGTCAAAGGGGCGCACTACCTGTTTGTTATCTGAGACGCGCTCCACCGTCACCGTCTTCGCCTTCGCGTCGATGGACTTCACCTTCGCCGAGAAGCCGCCCCGCCCCTGCTTGTAACGCACCTCCTGTCCCACCTCGTATGCGACGGACGTCGCGGGGTTGGGATTGGAGCTGGGGGCGGCGACCGTCGTTGTGCGCCGCGCCGCACGCGGGCGGCCTCGGCGATTCTGGGGCGCGGCCTTCGTCCTCGTGGGCTTGGGCGCGGCCTCCGGCTTCACCCACTTCCTCACAGGCACCGAGGACGGGCGCTTCGGCGCGGGCCCGGGCGGGCGCTTCGACGCGGGAGGAGGCACGGAGGCTCGCTTCGGCGCGGACGCCGCAGGAGTCGGACCCACCTCAATGCCCAGGAACTGAGCAATCTTCTCCAGCAGCTCCAACTGCCGGCCCATCGCCTTCGCTACCCCCTCCTCCACAGCAGCCTGAATGGCACTCTTCATGTCGTTCTGCATGTGCTCTCGCTCACTTTCCTCGCGGACCACCCGGCCCACATATTCTTCAACACCACATACAGCCGTTTGCACTCACGCTACACCAAGGAGTCCGCGTATTCGGACTCCCGTCTCAGAATGAAGCCTTCACCTCGCGCCAGCGCTCGCGCTGCACCGCCCACGTCCCCGCGTGTGCAAGGGCCCGGAGGACTCGCTCGCTGAGGAGCTCCGCCCCATCCACGGCCTCGAGGAACAGCACCTCCTCCTGGATGTCGGGCGCCAGCAACCGCAAGTCCAACAGGTGCGTCACACGCGCCCGGGTAAAGCCCAACTGGCAGGCGACGTCAGCCGCGCTCGCCACCAGCCCCCGCTCAATGGCGGACTCCACATGGTGCGCCAGGGCCAGCATTCGCGCGACGCGCGCGGGCCTTCGCGCCACCTCTCGCGGCGACGGCGGCGCCCCCTCTCGGAAGCGCACCTTCGCGCGGTGCACGCGGTGGAAGTGCGCGCTGACGAGGCCAGCCTCCGCCAGTTGGGATTCAGGGCTCGCGCTCACGCTGCCGCCTCCTCGCGCGCGGGCGCTGTCGACTCACCGGCATGGGACAGGTAGACGTCAACCTGCCCCGTCGCCTCGTTCACCACCACCCGGCCAACGAGGGCTCGCAGCAGGCGCCCACGGTTTGTCGCCGTCAGGGCGTCCCACACCGCGTCGAAGTCCGCCAGAGCCTGGGCCACCCACTCCGCCTCCACCTTCTCCCTCTCCATGGCGTCCAGGGCGCGCTCCACCTCCGCCAACCGCTTCCTCATGCCGGCGACTTCCTCTTCCGCAGCCGTCAGCTTCTCCTCCAGGAGGCGTCGGGCGGGGCCCTCCAGTTTGGCGAGGGAGTCCACCCACTTCCCGGACTCCCCAGCGCGCTTGCCCAAATCCTTCGGAAGCTGCGCGCGCTCGGCGCGTAGGGCCTTGTGCTTCTCCTCCATCCGCGCCGTGAGGCGGGCGTGTACCTGTGCCGCGAAGCCCTCACCTACCGAAACCTCCCTCAGCCGCGCGACGACGAAGTCCTCCAAGGCGGCTGCCGGAAGGGAAGCAGCCCGGCACCCCTCCTTCCCCTGCTTGTCCCGGGTGATGCAGCGGTAGTAGCGGTACTCACGCGCTCCCTTGCGCGTGCTGCCGGGCGTCATTGCCTCGCCACACAGGCCACAGCGCAACAGGCCTCGCAGCACGTAGTCAGGGTTGCGCCCGTGGTACTGGATGCCGGGGCCACGGCCCTCCAGCATGTCCTGCACCTGATGGAAGGTGGCCCTGTCCACGATGGGCGAGTGCTCTCCCGGGTGCATCTCGTCGCCATACGGCACGAAGCCTGCGTACAGGGGACTCCTCAAGAGGCGCAGCACATCCTGCGTCGTCCATTTTCGAGCCGCGCGCGTGGCACCGCTCTGGGCCTCGTGCCGCTTCGTCTTGCGCCCCGTCTCATTGAGGAGGCGCGCCACCGTCGAGGCCTGCTGGTGCTGGAGGTACAGCTCGAAGGCCTCCCGCACCACCACCGCCTCGTACTCATTCACCACGAGGCGCTTATCCTTCACGTCGTAGCCGAGCGGCGCGCGTCCCCCCGTCCACAGCCCCTTGCGGCGCGCAGCGGCCACCTTGTCCCGCGTGCGCTCCGAAATCATCTCCCGCTCGAACTCGGCGAAGGACATCAGCATGTTCAGCGTCAGCCGCCCCATGGCGTCCGCCGTGCTGAAGTTCTGCGTCACCGAGACGAAGGAAGCGCCCGCTGTGTTGAGGCGCTCCATGACTTTCGCGAAGTCGAGGAGGCTGCGGGAGAGGCGGTCCACCTTGTACACCACCACGACGTCGACCCGGCCCGCGTCGACGTCCTGCAGCAGCCGCTGGAAGGCGGGCCTCTCCATGTTGGCGCCGGTGAAGCCACCGTCGTCGTAGCTTTCATCCACCAACGTCCAGCCGGGCTGGCGCTGCACGTAGGCGACACAGGACTCTCGCTGGGCGTCCAGCGAGTTGAACGCCATCTCCAGGCCCGCCGCAGTGGACTTGCGCGTGTAGACGGCGCAGCGCTTCGCGTCCGTGGGTGGCGACTTGCTCTTCCTCATGGCCCCTCCGAATCCCCGGGCGACGGTTCCCGTGGCTCGACGCTCGGCGCCGGCTTCTGCCCGGCGAGCTGCTCCGCCACCGTCACCAGCCGCTCCAGGTTGTCGTTGAGGCGCCGCAGTTCTCGGACGAGCTGCGGCATCGTCCCCTCGTAGAAGCGCTGCCCCATGTGCGTCTGGAAGAAGGCAGGGCCGCTCATGGCGTCACCGCCTTCGGGCTGCCGTCCTTGAGGCCGAAGAAGGTGAAGCCATTCCAGGCCGTGCCCGTAATCAGCTTGGCCACGCTGGAGAGGCTTCGGTGAAGCTGGCCCTCGTATTCAATTCCGTCCTCGCGCACCGTCACCCGGTGCTGCGTGCCTTTGAAGACGCGCGTCAGCACCGTGCCCGGCGGGGGCAGGCGCGCGTCGCGCCCGTCCGCAGCGGGTGCGCGTACGTCCGCAGCGGCAGGCGGAGGCGGTGCTGCGGGCTTCGTCTCCTCCACCTGTCGCATCCTCCAGCGCTCGGGCAGCTTGTCGCCCAACTCCGAGATGCGTGTGACAGCGCGCGCGGAGAGCCCCCCTTCGGCCAGCTCCTGAATGCGGAAGGCCAGGCGCTTCTTCAGGTAGTCCCGGTTGCGGCTGCGCGTGGGCTCGCCGTACAGCTCCTGGTACTTCTCCGCCAAATCCGGCACCGACATGCTGGCCAGCGCGGCCAGTTGCTGTGGCACGTCCGCGAGCTCCTTGCGCGCGGCACGTGCAGTCCCCTTCTTCGCCATGGTGTTGTCTCCTTTGCCCCGGGCAGCAGGCCCTCGGGCGAAAACCATGGACGCTCTGTCCCCAAAAGAAGACAAGTCGAGAGTCCGCGGCTCAGCCATGCGCGCTCTCCTCCGCGCCCCACGCGGGCGCCTGTCGTTGCGGCTGCGCATGGCGACGCAGCCACAGCTCCCAGAGGGCATCGGCGAGGACGTCCACCGCTTCGTCCTGGCGCTGCTTCGGGGTGCTGGAGCGCCCCTTGGCTGAAACCTCAACCTCATGTTGATTCGACATCCTCGTATCCATCGTCATGACAAAGGCCCAGGAGCGAAATCGAGGGGACACATGGCACCCGCAGCACTCCCGCCAGGACGACGCCACTCGCCAAACGAGAAACACCGCGCATCGCAGCACCTCCCTGCCGAGGCCGGCAGGGGCCGCAGGGGGAAGCAATTCAGGAGGGGAGACGGAGGAGTCTCGTCAGGGCCCGTGCCGGCTTCACCCGGTCGGCGGGAATCGCCATGAATGGGAGGCTCACGTCCGTCCTCCGCCAACGCGCGTAGACTTCCCACGCCGTGGCCGTCCATGCATAGCTCGTCCTCCGCAGCCCTCCATTGAAGACGTGGCTCGGGTGCGGGGGCAGTGGAATCGGCTCACACGGGTTTAGCCGGCCACGAATCAGCAGCGGCATCCAGCTCGCGAAGGCGAGCAACTCCTCCCCGTAGACAGTCCACTCCAGGCGCAGGCGCGGCTCCCCCAAGGGGTGTGTCACCCCGCTGAGGCCAAACCGACGCAGCATGGCTTCGGGGGGCTCAAAATTGAGTCGGTTCATCGAAATCCGCGTCACCGGCGGCGCCTCGGGGAAATGCCTGTCCGGCCAGGAGTGGCGCGAGAGGTCCACCCGGTTCAGCCACTCCCCTTGCCGCCATACCAGCCGCCGGCCCTGATGAATCACGGGGGTCAGCGGCTCCATCTCCGACGCGAGACGTTGAAGAAACTCCGCCCACAGCTTGCTACGCGACAGCCTTGTCATGACTCCACCTCAAGAATGGGTCTCCACCCAACCGCCTGCTTGAAACCACTCACTCAGGACGCCCTTCCTCCGCGAAGCCATAGCCCTGGCCACGCCACCCACGGCTTGCCTCCTCGACGTGTGGGAAGTCGTCCGCGGAGATGAAGGGCACCTTCGCGACATCAATCACCAGGGCGCACCTGCGCAGGGACTTGCCGGCGAAGCAGACGCGCTCGCTGGGGGAAACGACGTACCCTCCCGCGCGGTGGTTTTCGTGAATGAGGCGTCGCAGCGCCTTCGTGTCCACCATCTCTCCCCGGTAGTCGGTGCGCTTGCTGTACATCCGGTAGGCGTCGTAGGCGGACTCCAAGTGGAGGCACAGCCGTCCCTCGACGAAGGCGTAATGCACGCGGTGCTTCAGCTCGCCCTGAATCGCCATGGTGGACAGCTTCTGGACGAAGACGTCGAGGGCGTTTCGCACGCCTTCCTCTTCCTCGAGGACGTCCTTCAGCACGGCGTCCACGGCCTCACGGGCGCCCAAGTCGGCGGGCAACGGGTAGCCACACTCTCGGGCGAACTCCTCGAAGAGGTGAATGCCCAGCAGCATGGCCGTCACGTTGTCGGTGACGCGCGGAGGCACCTGTCGCCCCTTCACGAAGTCGTCCGCGACGGCGCGGGCCACGCGGTAGTCCGCGTCGAAGTCCCGCCCCAGGCAGAATTGAATGTAGCGAGGGGCAAAGAGGGCCAGGCGCACGGACGTCACCTCGCGGAAGGCCGCCCGGTAGGCCGGCTGCTGCACCGTCGCCTTCTCCGGGCTGACGGGAAGAATGCGCTCCACGAGTGCCGCTTCCGTGGGCCGCGTCTCTCCGCAGACACACAGCGGCGCCTGCAGGCGGTAGGTGGACACCGTCAAGTCCGGCCGGCCCCGCTCCTCCGTCTCTCCGCGGTAGAGGCGCCGCATGTAGCGGTGCACCAGGTGGAGGCGCGGCGGCGGCATGTCATGGGGCTTGTACTCGTCCAACACCACCGGCACGGAGCGCGTCGAGGACAGCAGCTTCACCAACGCAAACTCCGTCTCCGTCACGCTGTAGGCATCCGAGGCCGGCACCCCAGCCAGCGGCCAGAAGACTTCCGTGCAGGTGCTGGACTTGCCGCTGCCCTGTGTCCCGTAGGAGAAGAGAATGGGGAAGGAGCCCACCTTCTCCAGGAAGCGCGGCTTCAGCGGCGTGGCGAAGAACCACCCCAGCATGGGCAGCACCACCTGCGGCGTGTTGATTCGCGGCAGGTACTCGAAAACCGTGCGCGCCACGTCGTGGAAGCTGTCGTCGTCCGTTGCCTCGTAGCGGACACGCGACTCGAGTGACGCCCCATTGGGCAGGTACGCCACGGGCGACGGGGAGAGGAAACCCTCCTTCCCAATGGTGCATCCGGGCGCCACCCACACATGGTGCGCCCCCTGTTTGAAGTCCCCCAGGACGCTGGTGCCCGGCAGCCGCGGCACCGCACGCCGCGCCACCGCGCGCAGCAGTCCCTGCACGTTGTTGTCGCTGCCCGTCCACTGCGTGTGGACGGAGGGCAGGTGGTGCAGCAGCTCCTTGCGCGAGTTGAAGGCCCGGCGCGGCAAGCGCGCTCCGTCCAGGTGGGTGCCCTTGTCCGTGCGGACGTCCCCGAGGAACACCTCTCCCTCCTCGGTTTCGACGAGGGCCTGCGGGGTGAAGGTGAAGGAGGAAATCGCCTTCGCTTCTCCGCGCTGCGTCACCGTGTAGTAGCAGTACGCGTCCTCGAACACCTCGCCGTCGATGGTGTCGTCGCCGCTGCCGCCCTTCCCACCTCCATTGGAGTCCGCGCTCGCCGCGCCCGCGCCCGCCGCTGAAGTGCGCACGGCGCGGGCCATGGACAGCCGAAGCTTCTGCGCGGGCTGGCCCGTGCGCACCTCCAGCAGCGCCAGGTACTTCTCCTGCGCGGAAGGTGGCCGGTGGGCGATGGCCTCCAGAATTGGCTTGAGGCGGTACTCCACGTCCTGGGCCGGCACCGTGGCCAGGCGCTCCACAGCCGCCTCGATGTCGAAGACGACGTCGTACAGCTCGCAGCGCACGTCCGGCTCGCGATTCACTCGGCAGTAGCCCAGCCCCTGGAGGGAGTGGCAGGGCGGCGCCACGGCGCCATCCTCGCGAGCGGTAGCCACCACCTTCTCGTAGGCCTTGCGGATGTAGCCGGTGCCGTCCCGGCCCTTCAGCTTACCCAGGCCGCGCCTGTCGTACTCGAGGACAAGCTCGGTGATTTCGTCGAGCCCCAGCCCCTTGTGCGTGAAGAAGCGCACCATGTTGAAGATGGCGACGCTCCGGTCCTCCGCCCCCTGCTCCCACAGGCGCTGCACCGGGCCGCACATCTCCACCGGGTGCGCCCAGTCGTACTCCCCGGCTTCCGTCCGGCGGGCCTTCACTGTCCCCTGCGGTACCAAGGCGGAGGGCGCCAGCGGCATCGCCACCTGGGCTGGATGCGCCTGGTTCGGCTCCAGCGGCGGCTTCGGCGCTTTCAGCAGGCGCTCCAGGAGCTGCGGATCCTCGACGCGCTCGAAGCTGGCGAGCGCCCGAGCTGCTCGGTGAGGCCGCTCCGCCGACCCCGTCCCCTTCCGGCTGACGGTGCCCACCACCTTGATGATGCGGGCCACGTCGTGGATGGAGTCCACGCGCACGCGCTCGGAGGCGAAGCGGGCACGGAACTCGGCCTCGAAGGCCTTCAGGCCCGCCTGCACGCGCTCGTGGCTCTCGCCCTCCAGGGACTGCGGCGGCAGGGCGAACCAGAGCTGCGCCCCGTTGCCGCTCATCATCAGCCGCGGACGGACGAGGCCCTGCGCTTCGCACCAGGCCGCGGCGGCTTCCGCCACCTGGAGCGTCAGCGAGAGCTCGTCCTCGGTGCTGGCCGTGTCCTTGGGGCGCACGGGGTCCAGGTCCACCACCGTGGCCGTCACCACCTCGATGTCTTTGCTGCCCGCCCCGGTCCTCAATGGGCGGAGGGCGTTGGGGGCCAGCTCGAGCAGGCGCCGGGGTCGAGGCTGGATGCCCACGTACACGTTGCCACCGGCATTGGCCGCCACGCAGGCCGCGACGAAGGCCTCCTCGTCGTCGAAGAAGCCCAGGCCGAGAAGGCCTCCGCCGCCCGGGCGGATGACGCGGACTTCGCTTACTCCGTGCTGTGCGTGCGCGAGCCACTGCCAGGTAGCGCGAATGGCGTCGGGGTTGGGAGTGCTTGGAGTGGTGTCAGAAGGTGTCGTCATCGAAGGTGCTCACTCCCTGCATCGGTTCAACGTGCGTTGGCCGCGGCGGCCACTCCCAGCACCGTGGCGTACTGCTGGCGGCGCTCAGCGTGGTGGCGCCGCAAGAGCGGCACCTTCCCGTCGACGAAGTCGATGAGGACGGCGCTCTTCTTCTCCGGGTGGGGACGCATGAGGCGTCCGAGGCGCTGGACGGTGCGTCCACGCGCGCGGCCGGGGTACGCCAGGAAGACGCGCGAGAGGCGCGGCAAGTCGAGCCCCTCATCCGCCAGGCTGGTGGCCACCAGCACACGGACGCGCCCGGCGCGGGCCTGGTCCAGGAGGGCCCTGCGCGCTTCGCGCGGCACCTCGCTCGTCAACGCGGAGGCCGACAGGCCGGCGGCCGAGAGCCGATGCGCCAGCAGCTCGCAGTGGTCCACCCGGCCAGTGAGAACGAGGCACAGGTGGCCTGCCCACGCTTCGCGGGCCACGGCGCCGAGGACGAGGTCATTGCGCGCCTTGTCCTCCGCCAGTGCCTCCAGCATGGGCGCGTAGTCCGAGGCGCCGAAGTAGGGGTAGTCGAAGGCCGTCTCCACGGCGCGCACCTCGGGCACCACCAGCACGCCGCGCGCGACGAGGTCCTCGTGCTTCACGACAGCCAGGGGCGCGCCCAGGTACAGGCGCAAGAGCGGCGTCAACCCGTCCTCCCGCTCGGGCGTCGCCGTCAGTCCCAGCCGGTAGCGTGCCGGGCAGCGGTCCACGAGACGGTGGAAGGCGCTGGCGGCGATATGGTGGGCCTCGTCGAGGACGAGCAGTCCGAAGCCATGGAGGAAGGCGTCGAGCTTCGCCTCCTCCCACCGGGCCAGGGACTGGACGACGGCCACGGTGATGGGCCGCACCTCTTCCTCGCCCGCGCCCACGAGGCCCGCCTCCATGCCCAGGCGCTCGCGCACGTGCTCTCGCCACTGCTCCGCCAAGTCCAGGGTGTGGACGAGGATGAGTGTCGGCGTGCGGAGCCGAGAGATTGCGCCGACTGCGAGGACGCTCTTCCCTGCCCCGCATGGCAGCACCGCCATCCCCTGGGTGGCCTTCGCCAGCCGCTCCACGGCCTCGGCCTGGTAGTCGCGCAGGGGCACCACTGGCAGCTTCGCCAGGCGCTTGGGCAGCACCCGCGCGTCCTCGAAGGAGAGCGTCAGGCCGGCCTCGTCCGCGGCCCGGCGCAGCAGGTGAATGGCCCCGCGCGGCAAGACCAGCTCCCGCTCCTGCTGGCGGAAGAAGTACAGCGTCTGGGGCTCCGCTCCCGGGCGCTTGCGCAGCCGCACCAGCTTCAAATACGCGGGGTTTGGAAGGGAGAGTGCCCGGCAGAGGGCCTCCCCCATCTTCGGCGGCACGTCGCCCGCCGCGAGCCGCAGTCCGGCATCCACGCGCACGCGCAGCGTCCTCATGCCGGTGGCCGTGCCCGCGTTGCGCGCAGGCGCTGACGGCGCGGCGCCCACGCTGGAGTCCTGGGCGCGAGAGACAACACGTCCCCCGTCCCCGCGCATTTCGGAGAAGTCTTCCACCATTCTTGTCGTCCTCAGTGAGGCGCGTCGGGGGCACGCAACGGGCCCCCTTCGCGCATGGCTACGGCAACCGACTTCAGCGGGGCGGGCTCACGGCCCGAAGGGGTCCACGTCCGCGGGACTCTCCGCGGAGTACTCCGTGACGAGGGCATCGACGAAGGCGCGCGCCAGCTCTCCCTTAGACGCCGGCAAGTCACGAATGCGCTGCACGCCGAACTTCTGGAGGAACCTGTCCACGGCCTCGCGCGGCAGTCCCTTCAGGGCAGTGGCCATCGCCTGGGCCAGCTTCACGTCGACAGGCTCGCTCGCCTTCGCACTGGGAGCGCCCGTGGGCGACGTGCCGCTCGCCGCAGCCGCCTCCTCGGCCGCGTACAACTTCGGCAAGTCATGCAGGCGCAGCTCCTGAAAGGCCGCCGTCTCTTCCGAAGTGAGCTGCCGGTCCGGGAGGATGGAGTACGTCGTCTTCGGGTCCTTGGCCGCTCCTCTGCGCTTCACCTCGAAGGCCCACTTCTCCATTCCGTACTTCGCGCGCAGCTCCATCAGCGTGTTGAAGAAGGTGACGGCCTGCTCCAGCACCTTCACCTCCCTCGTGCCGTAGACGGCCGCGTTGAGGGCCACACGCAGCGAGGGCTTGTGGCCCTGGGCCTTCAGCTTCTCGTCGAAGGGGACGAACTTGTTGTCGAGGAAGACCACCTCGCGCGGGTGCGGCTCCCCGAGGAAGACGACGACGGTGGTGTCCCCGTCATTCGCCAGCTTCAGCCAGGCGCCGCCCTGCTGCTCGTGCTGCTTCGCCATTGCTGCCGTCTGCTCCCACATGTTGGCCATGGTGCTTCACTCCTCCTTCTGGCAGTGCGTGGTGGAGGCGTGGCGCTCGCGCCGGTACACCGAGAACAACTCGGTGCCGTCCGCGGTGCAGCCCGCCGGTTCGATGTTGAAGTCCGCCGTGCTGTCGACGACATGCTCGAGTTCCCAGCGGCGGAAGAGGCCCGGCAGGCGGACGTAGTCGTTGGCCTGTGCGTCGGCGCACTCGCAGCAGAGGCAGGCGCTGCGCCCCTCCGCCTCCGCCCTTGAGTCGCCCCGGCTCACCACCCGGAGGCGGTGCCCGTCGATGCGAGCGAAGAAGCGCACGTATGTTTCATCGTGCTCGAAGTTGTTTCGCGCGGCTGTCTTCATTCAGTCCTTCCAGGCTGTAGGCAATACAGGGGCGTTGCTGTCCGCTGGGGGCGGACAGGGTGTGTCGAAGCAGGATTGGATTGGGGCGCGGGTGGCCCCGTTACTCCCCCAAAGTCAGGCGGCGCGCGAAGGGGACATACGATTCGCGCATCTCGTCAGCCGCCCCCTCCCGGTGCCCTCTCGGTTGTTTCAGAATCCACAAACTCTAAAAAGCACCCCCACCCGCCGTTTCGGGACAAGAAATCTTTTTCGGGGATTTTATTCTTCATTTTCCGCAGGCGAGCCAGGGCCCGCCGGACGCGCTTGCGCGCCGTTTCGGGCGACAATCCAAGGCTCGCTGCCACCTCGACAGCGTCCTCTTCGCGAAGGACGAGGGACACCACCAGGTCAGTGTCCTCCCCCGTCAGCGGGAGGAGCCACGCGCGCAGCTCCTCCACCTCGGCGTTGAAGGAGCGGGCTCGCGAGACGAAGGGAGTGAGCCACGGCACCGAGGGCTCCCAGCCATCCACGTCTGCCAGCGACTCAAGGCGCGCGCGACGGCGTTGCTCCACCAGCTCCTTGTGCCACGCCTTGAGGACGTCGCGCTCCGTCCCGCGCACGAGTGTCCCCGCCACGCGTTGGACGCCTGACAAATTGACGCGTGCCACGAGGGCCATGAAGGACGCGGCCACCGAGGACACCACCTCCGCGGGCCGGTACTCCTTTCGCCTGCGACATCGGCGATACACGCTGTCCAGCCCAGGCCACAGGCCCAGCCACAGCAGCGCCACGAAGGAGCTCGCCGCAGCTCTCATCTGAACCAGGGTGACGAGGCCCGCGAGTACCCCATCCTTGACGTGCGAGTCGCCCTCGCGCGCCGTGAGAAATGAAACAAGGGCCTCCGGCTCCTCGAAGTCGGAGAGCACCTCCCAGTTGCGCCGCAACAGGCGGTAGGCGCGCCGCGCCTCGGCCGTCTGGAGGGCCATGCCAAGCTCTCGATGAAGAGCATCCCAACCACGACTCACAGTTGCATGCCGCCCCCGCCCTGCGCTCGGCGCGCGGGAAGTGCCAGGTGAGAGGGGAGACCAGGCCGAGCCCCGTTGAGGGAATGACGCCAGCACCTCCGAGGCAGCCCCGTCTTCGGCGGGCACCTCGTGGCGGCGACGCGTCTGTCGAAGGGTTGGGCGGACACTCCGCGCACCCCATACCCCTCGCTATGGTGACGCGCAGGCTCCCTTGCGACTGGGAGCGCGGCAATGGGAGAGCGGCGAGCCCAGGTGGGCCAGGACGCGGTTCCCTCGGCTCAGGCCCAGGCCCATCCGGATGGCGCACCAGCGCCTTGGCACCACCAGGGCTGAGCCAATCACAACAAACCAGCACATCGTGTCGAACCAGTAATTCACACAGCCCCCGCACAGCCCAGGGCGACACCTGGCTGAGACATGCCCGAAAGCGATACGAGCGACACCGTGCAACCTGGGCGTGACCACGGCGTGACGGCGCGAAGAGAAACGCACAGCCAGGCCTCCCATACCGCCAGCACCCCTCCGCGTTTCATGGCGATACTTGTTATTCATGTCTCAGTTCCTCCCAAACCCCCAATACCCAGACAGTCACGCATTCAACCCTGCTTCCGTCGCATCCGATTTTTCCAATGGAGACATCCGAGGTGGTTGATGCGGCGTCGGGGACACGGTCGCGCGCGCCTCTGCGACTTTCATGCCCGCACGTCGCCACCCGGGCTTCGACGTCGCACGGAAGGCACGAGCCGCCCACCCATTCGGGCTTCGGTTTCGCGCAGCAAACTGCTCGTCCAGACATTCGGACGCGCGCCATGTGAAACACCCTTGTCTCGCTGTATCACTACCCCACCTTCGCATTGAGCAGTCCTGCCAACCGCCCATCCTGCGCGTCTCAGAAATCCGGGAAGCGACGGCCCTGATAGGGCGCAGATGACACGGAAGGCGTCAGATGCGGCCCGAAGTGGCTCCCGCTCCCGTTCACGCGCGTAGAGGCCGTTTCCGGCCGTTCTGCAGCCATTCACAGGCCAGGGCAGGAGCGCGCCCACCGACGCCGCGCGCTCCACCTGCGTGACTCTTCACAATCCGCCGCAGCACTTTCACTCAACGTCTTGAAGGTGGCAGAGGGGTGGCAGAGGTGGCAGGTGGGTGGCAGTACCATCTGCCACCTTTTTCTTCTTTCAATTCAATAACTTATCTCTTGGTGGCAGTGGTGGCAGTCTTTTTTCAGGTACCCCTACGTGACGCGCGCGCATATTTGAATGGCACTATTCAATAGGGGGTTCGAAGTCTCACTCTCCCTAGGGTGCATTACCCCAAAAAACACTGCCACCATTGCCACCACTGCCACTCCGTTGTTTTCACTGGGGAATTTCGTGGCAGTCTTTCAAAAAGTGCCTGCCACCGGCTGCCACCTTTCTGCCACCCGGAGAAGGCATGTCCCCGAAATCGCGCCGGAGGCCTTTGCTCTGCCTTATGGCCGCGTGGCATTCGCCCCCGGAAAATCAAAAAAGAAATCGGGCAAAAAGAAATCCTGTCCCGAAACGGAGGGATGGGGTGCTTTTAGGGTGCATCGGCAAACACGCGCCGCCGACATCCGCGCATGGCCCTTACGCACTACCTCCAGCCCACCGCCGCACAGCATCGTCCGCCAGGCGTGACGTGCGAAGCGTATGTCCGAGGCGAGGGCAAGCACTGCCTGCACTACCGGACTGGCGGTGGCTGCACCCTGCCCGGCGTGGGCACCTGCACCGAGTGGCTGAAGGTGAATCAGCAGCCCCGTGCTCCTCGTGAAGAGGTCGCGCCCCCTTCCCCCGCGCTTCCGGCGAAGTCCGCCCCGGCTGCGGTGGACTTGTTCGGACATCCGCTGACCGAGGCTGGCTCGAAGAAGCCCGCCCTGGCCCCCGCCTCCAAGCCCGCGCCACCAGTTCCGTCTCCCGGTGTGAAGGAGCTGGATGCGGAGGTCCTGCGCGGCCTCACCGACGAGGACATCGCCAGCTTCAAGGCCCTCGGTGCCGAGGTGTGCTTCGCCTCCGAAACCTACGGCGAAGTGTGGCTCGTCCCTGCCTACACCGGCCAAGCCCGAAAGGAGCTCACCCCGGAGCACGCCGCCACGCTGGTGCGCGTCCTGTCTGCCTTCCCGGGCTCACGCGTCATGTCCTTCGAAAAGCGGCCGGCCTCCGCGGATGAGGTGTCGCCATGAGCGTGGCCCTCACCTGTGAAACAAGCACACGGGACCGCTCTGCCTCCCCGCATCGACTTGATGTGTGTCTCGAAAAGAGCGTGATGACTGTCTCGCGACACGCCACTGCACCGGTCCGGAGGCCCACGTCATGAGCGCACTGCGAAACGAGCATTTGTCATACAGCCGGCTGAGCCGCTTCGAGGCCTGCCCGCTGTCCTACCAGCTCCACTACCTCGACAAGCACACCGCCGAGCCCGGCGTCCCCTTGAGCTTCGGGAAGGCGCTGCACGCAGTCCTCGAGCGACTCCTCCAGGAAGTCGTCGACACCGAGTACGCGGGCCGTCTCTCCGAGGAGCACGCCCTCCAGCTCTATCGTGAAGAGTGGGCCGCCTCGGGCCTCTCCGGCCTGGACCTCTTCCAGCAGGGCCTCTCCATCCTCCAGGACTTCGTGCGCCAGCAGGGGCGTGTGGACTCCCGCGACATTCTCGCCGTCGAGAAGGAGTTCCGCCTGCCGGTGGGCCCCTTCACCGTCCTGGGCTTCATCGACCGCGTCGACTGGGTAGACGACGAGACGGTCCACGTCATGGACTACAAGTCCAACCACCAGCTCTTCACCCGCGAGGAGTTGGACTCCAGCCTCCAGCTCAGCCTCTACGCCCTCGCCGCGCGCCGCATGTGGCCCTGGGCGAAGAAGGTGCGCCTCTCCATGTGGATGCTGCGCCACGGCGTGCGGCAGGAGACGACGCGCACCGAGGAGCAGTTGGAAGCCGCCCTCGCCTACATCGAGACGCTGGGCCAGCAGATGGAGAAGGCGGAGTCCTTCCCCGCCCGCCTCAACCCCAACTGCGTGTACTGCGACCACCGCCGCAACTGCCCCGCCTACGCCCAGGCGCTGGAGGGACAGCGTGACGTCGTCTGCGAGGACACGTCCGACTTGGAGTCCGTCGCCCGCGAGCGCCAGGAAGTCGCCCACCTCGCGAAGATTCTCGGAGCGCGCAAGGCGGAGCTGGAGGGCGTCCTGCGCGCGCACCTCGCCGAGAAGGACGAACTCGTCCTCGCCGGCACGCGCTACCGCATGTTCAACACCACCAGCCTCGACTACCCACTGGAGCCCACCGTCGCGGTGCTAGCCCGGACCACCGGCCTCCCCCGTGAGGAGCTGATGCAGCGCCTCGCCAGCGTCGAGAAGAAGGCCCTCGACGCGCTGCTGAAGGACGCGGGCAAACGCCTGGGGAGCGCACGCGCCGCCCTGCTGAAGGCGGAGCTGGACTCCCTCGCCGCCAAACACCACTCGCCCAGGTTCTGGGCCAAAGAGGTCGCATAGTGCTGCTCGCTCAATCTGATTCCGACACCACTCCTGTCTCTGCGCTCCGCCAGCCGCTCTTCGCCGGCCTGCCACCGCACCTGCGGACGCTCGCCTTCATTGACCTGGAGACGACGGGCCTGGACGCCTCCCGTCACGAAGTGCTGGAGGTGGCCATCCTCCGCGTCGACGCCCGCAGCCTCAAGGTGCTGGCGGAGTATGAGGCGCGCGTGCAGCCCACCCGGTTGGCCGATGCCCAGCCCGAGGCCCTTGCCGTGTGCGGCTACTCCGACGAGGAGTGGCGGGACGCGTTGCCCCTGCACGAAGTCTTGGCCACCGTGTCGCCGCTCCTGGCGGGCACCCTCGTGGCCGGCCACGTCCCCAGCTTTGACTGGGGCTTTCTCACCGCAGGGTATCGCCGTACCGGGCTGGCTCTGCCCAGCGTCGACTACCACCGCCTCGACACCGCAAGCCTCGCGTGGCCGCTGCTGGCCACGGGCGAGGTGGAGTCCCTCTCCCTCAACGCCCTGGCCAAACACTTCGGCATCCACCGCCCCACGCCTCACCGCGCCATGGCGGACGCCCGCTGCGCACTGGAGGTGGCTCGCCGCCTTGCCGTGCGCATGAGCCGTGGCGGGCACATGGAGCGGCTGCTTGAGGAGTCGGGAGGTGTCTCGTGAGCGGCGCCTCCTCTCGTCGCAAGGGCGCAGACTGGGAGCGCGCCCTCGTCCACCGCTTCCGTGAGGCGATGCCCGAGGCCGTCATCCGCCGCGGCCTCCAGTACCGCACCGGGCAGGAGATGTCGGACGTCGAGGTGCCGTGTTTCTGGGTCGAGGCTAAGGCCCACCAGCGCACCAACGTCCGCGAGGCCATGCGCCAGGCGGTGGAGACGTGCCCGCCGGGCCGCTGGCCGCTGGCCGTGTGCAAGGACGACGGGCAGACGCCCCTCGTCACCATGCAGTTGGATGACTTCCTCGAGCTGGTGCGCGAGTGGTGGGAGGCCCGTCCTCGGTGAGTGACTTCTTCGGCCACCTCCTGGGCCTGCTGCGTGTGGAGGCGCTCTCCCCTCGGCACCACGCCGTCTTCGCGGCTGCGCGCACGCGGCGGCCCGCCTTCGCGCGCCACGCCACGCTCGAATCGGTGCTGGTCACGTTGGCTGACGCGCGCGAGGAGACGTACCCGGAGAGGGAAGCCCTCACTCGGGCCCTGGTGGCCGAAATGCAGGCCTCCTCCAGCCCCGCTTGGACGGCGGGCCTCGCCGCCGCCTACGCCCCCATGTTGCGGCGCCTGCGCCGCCGCCTCCTCGGCAGCGCGGTGCCCCGGGAGGACCTGGACCAGCTCGTTCTCGCCACCTTCCTCTCCGTCGCGCGCGCCTTCCCTCTCTCCCGCTGGGGTGACTGGACGGCCGTCCGCCTGCGCCAGCAGACGGCGCGCGAGGTGTTCCGGCACCTCCGTAAGGAGCGCGCGGAACAGCACGAGACGTACACGCAGGCGCAGCTCGCCGAGTGGCTGCCGGACACCCGTCACGCCACGCCGGTGGAGAGCCCCAGGCGGCCCAGCGTCCGCCGCAGTTTCGTGAAGCGCGACGCCGTGCTGGTGCACTTGGCCCGGGGCACCCTGCCTCACAGCGACGTCGAAGTCCTCATGGCCACCGTCGTCCGGCGAGAGAAGCTGCGCACCTACGTCAGCCGCCTCGTCGAAGGCGACGCCGCCGAGGCCGAGAGGACGTATCAGCGGTTGAAGCGCCAGCGCACGCGGCTGATGCAACGGCTGCGCACCCAGGTCGTCGATGCGGTGGCCCAGCCCTCCAACGGCTGCTGAGGGAAGGTATGGCCCAGAAGAAGCCCCTCAAGAAGCTGGGGCGCCCCACGAAAGCCGAAGGCCCCCGGCTGCCTCACGACGAGGTGGACCGGCTCCTCGTGGAAGGCGAAGAGGTGCCCACCACGCGGGGCCGTGTGAAGCGGCGCTTCCCCTCCTTGCGCGAACTGGCCGAGCGCTTCGGCGTCGCCCACAGCGCTGTCGCCAAGTACGCCCAGCAGCACGACTGCCTCGGCCGCCGCAAGCGCCTCCTCGCGGGCGAGCCGCCGGACGAGACGCCCGCGCTGGACGCGACGCCCACGCCGGACGAAGCGCCTCCTCCTCCGAAGCGCAAGACGGGCCGCCCCCGCAAGTCCGAGGAGCCCGCGCTACCGCGACAGGAGCTGGACCGCGCCCTCGTCTTCGGCGACGTGAGAAGCTTGCCGGATGGCTCCACCATGACGAGCTACGCCTCGTACCGCGAGCTGGCCGAGCGCTTCGGCGTCGCGACTTCCCTCGTCGCCAACTACGCGAAGGAGCACAACTGCCTGCGCCGCCGCGAGGAGGCCAAGACGCGCATCGCCACCAAGGCGGATGCGAAGCTCATCGAGCTGCGCGCCAACGCCATCGCCGTCTCCAAGGACGACGCCCTGAAGATGATTGACGGCTACCTCCTCGGCTTCGAGGAGGCGCTGTCCGAGGGCCGCGTGCGCGTCGACAACCCCACCGACTTCAACACCATGGTGCGCCTGAAGGAGTTCGTCCAAGGCGGCGCCGACTCCCGCCAGGAGCTGCACGCCAGCTTCTCGCTGGAGGGCCTCCAGGCCCGGCACGCCCAGGCCCTGCGCGCTGCGCGCGAGACGACGCCCGCCGTGCGCGGCGAGGTGGACGCAGAGGTGGTGAGCAGCGACGACGAGGACCTCGACACAGCCTCGCCGGGAAGCCACAAGGACGGCGCCCCCGTGGCGCCTCCCATGGACGTCGCGGCCCCCGCCGACCCCGACTGAGAGCACCCTCCGGTAAGTGAACGCGGGCACTTTCGCGTTCAGTTTCGCCGTTCACTTTCGCCGCGCCTGGCCTGGCCTGGTCACTTTCCCCCGGGAGCTCCACCTGGCGCGCAGAAGCACACGCCTGGCGCCACAGCCTTCGTAGTTTCGCGAGGTTAGGTCGGACAGCCACCAGGTGCTCGAGCACCGCGGTCCGAGTTCCGGCCCGAACTCGCGCCCGGAAGCACACTCCGTCCAGCGAGGTGGACGCGCGCGCCGTTCACTTCCCCGGCCCGGGACGCCCTCCTCCGCTGCGCCCCGCCGGCCGCCACGTGGCCCACCTGGCGCTCGGCCCCGGTCAGCCCGCGCACCGCGCCTGTCGCCGCGTGGCGCCCCGTTCGTGCGCGCGTGTCCCCCAGCGCTTCGGGCCGCAGGCCTTTGTCCTCCTCGTGAGCCCCACGACTCCGAGCCAAGCCCTCCGCGCCCCCGCGCTCCGCCCCGCGCGCACCTGGGCGCGCGTGCCGTTACCAGGGCCGAGCCGAATGGCCGAAAATAGGTAAAGGCGGCCATTCTGCGTCACCGCCCCCACGCTGTTTCGCGCGCTTACGAGGCCTCGTGAGGGGCCGAAGCGCCGAGGCCAATGGCCGCTTTCCGCTGGTTGGGCCTCCTGCCGCGCGCCCTCGCGGCCCAGCTCCTCCCCAGTCACCTTCACCGCCTGCCCCGGCCGGGCGCAACCATGCCTACCGATGACGCCAGCACGCCTACCCCGCCTACCCCTGACGCCAGGGTGGGGGGTGGTGCGATCTTTCGTGCGGGTGGCGCCGCCGGGGCGTGTACCTGGGGCCCTTTTCGAGAGAGTCACCTCCGAAAAAGTGAACACCCCGCGCCCGTTCATTTGCGCCCGGTAAGTGAACGCCTCGCGCTGTTCACTTTCTTCGCCGGTTGCGCCAGGGGCAGCCTGGGCGGACTCCGCGCACAGCCTCCACTCACCGCCTCCGCGCGGCACCCCGGCCCAGCCAGGGGCTCTCGCGGGCGCTCAGCGCGGAGGCGGCATTCCCCATCAGCAGGGCAAGTCCTGCGTCACGCGCACCAGCTCGTCGTCCGAGGGGTGCGTGTAGATGACCGTGGAGTCGATGCTGCGCTGGCGCGCGAACCGCTGAGTGAGGCGGATGTCCTTCGTCCTCCGGTACACCCCGGTGCACGCGGTGTGGCGCACGGCGTGGAAGTTGAGGTGCCTCTCCAGGCCCGCGCGCTGCTGCCAGACTCCGAAGCCGTGGCGCACCTGCCGCGTGGACAGGCGCAGTCCCAGGCGGCTCAGGAAGAGCGGCGCCTGGGGCCCCACGTCGTGCCCCTGCGAGCGCTTCAGCCGCAACAGCTTCTCCAGCTTCGCGCGCACCGTGTCCGAGAGGACAACCTCCTGGGGGCCTGGGTGCCGGCGACTGCCCTTGAAGACGGTCAGCGCCACGTGCCGACGTGCGCGCCCGCGCTCGTCGAAGATGTCGCCGATGTTGAGGGCGACCAGCTCGTGCTCGCGAAGGCCCGAAGCCAGCGCGAGGCTGTACAGGCAGTGGTCCCTGAATCCCTCCTTGTGCTCCCCCGTGGCGCGCAGCAGGAGCGCCACCTCCTTCTCCGTGAGGGTGCGCGGGGCTCGGGCGACAGCGGCATAGGCAGACATGGCAACTCCGTCGTGAAGAGGACGCGGCCATGCACGCTCTGGTGCCGCGAGAAAGCAACGGAACATGTAGGGAGGAAGTCGTGACACTCAGCATCGTCAAGCGCACCGAGGACGACCTCACCCAGTGGCTCGCCACCGAGTCGGGCTTCATCAGCGGCCTGTGCCACTACGACAGCGAGCCCGTGGTGCTGGAGCCCTACCAGCAGGCGCTGCTGGACAACCGCTCCCGCTTCCGCTGGGTGGCGAAGAGCCGCCAGGTGGGCTTCTCCTTCCTCTTCGCGTTGGAAGCCCTCGCGCGCTGCCACCTGCGTGACGGCCACACGGCGGTGTTCGTCTCGTACAACTTGAGCGACGCCGTGGAGAAGGTGCTCATCGCCCGGCAGGTGTACGAGGAGCTGCCGACCGCATTCCAAAAGAAGCTCGTCACCGACGCGAAGACGGAGTTGGCCTTCGAGTCCAACGCCAAGGGCCGCCGCCTCTCGCGCATCATCTCCGTGCCCTCGAAGCCACCGCGCGGCAAGCGCGGCGACGCGTACCTTGACGAGTTGGCCCATTACGTGAACGACCGTGAGGTCTACACCGGCAGCACCGCCCTCATCCTGCGCTCCCACGGACAGCTCACGGGCTGCAGCACCCCGCTGGGCCGGCGCGGCATCTTCTGGGAAATTGCCTCGCAGGAGCTGCGCAAGTACCCGCACCACACGCGCCAGCAGGTGCCCTGGTGGCTGTGCCGCTTCTTCTCCCTCGACGTGCGGCGCGCTGCGGTGGAAGCCCCTCTCATGCCCACCGAGGAGCGCGTCGTTCGCTTCGGGCGCCCCGTGCTGGTGGAGCAGTTCGACTCCCTGCCGCAGGAGGACTTCCAGCAGGAGTTCGAATGTCTTTTACGTCGACGAGTCCTACAGCTTCTTGCCCTACGAGCTCATCCTCCCGTGCACCACCGACGAGCTGTCGCTGGCCCAGGATGCGTCCGACGTGCCCGTGCCCCAGGGGCGCCTGGTCGCGGGCTTCGACGTGGGCCGCACCCGCGACAGGTCCGAGCTGGCCGTCTTCGAAGAGGTGGCGGGCCGCTTCACGTGCCGCATGCTGCGAAGCTTCGAAGGCATCCCCTTCGCGGAACAGGAAGCCCACCTGCGCCGCCTCCTCTCCGTCTTGCCCGTGGCGCGCCTGTCCGTCGACCGGAGCGGCATCGGTATGAACCTCGCGGAGAACCTAGCCCGCGATTTCCCCCAGGTGGTGGCGGAGAACTTCACCAACGAGGCCAAGGAGCGCTGGGCGACCGACTTCAAGATTCTCCTCCAGCGCCGCGACGTCACGCTGCCGCGTGAGCGCGAGCTTGTCGGGCAGATTCACTCCATCAAGCGCCGCGTGCTCCCATCGGGGAAGGTGTCCTTCGACGCCGAGCGCACCAACCGCGGGCACGCGGACAAGTTCTGGGCAGTCGCCCTGGCGTGCCAGCGCGAGCGAGGGCCGGAGCGACGAGGGACCGGGGAGATTGGGGTGCGCGTGATTGGCTAGTGGAATCCGAGTCCCGCCCTCAAACCTCAGCACGAGATGGTTCGGACAGCATCACCGCCCGACATGCTGCCCGGCCCACTAGGACATGGCATCATCCGCGCCCATGAAGCTCCTCTCTTCCAGCACCCTCCTCCTCTGCGGACTCCTGCTCGGCGCTTGCGACGACTCCGGGTCCGGCCCCTCGACCCCCGACTCCGGCGTCCAGGCGGACCGGGGGCCGCGCGCAATCTCCCTCGACGGCGACCCCAACGGTCTCTTCTGGGACGAGGCCAGCCAGACGCTCTACATTGCGGATGACCAGAACCACCGCGTCCTGAAGTACCGCGATGGCGAAGGCGTCTCCCTGGCCGCTGCGCTGCCGGGTGCCCCCGCCAACAGCCCCAACCTGGGCGAGGTCGTCCGCCTCCAGGACGGGACGCTGGTCACCGTGCGCTTCGGTTTCGGCACTGCGGGCGCAGTGCTCTTCGTCCGGCCGGATGGCACTCCGGGCGAGGTCCCAGGCCTGCCCACCAACCGGCGCCGCATCGGACTCACGGTGGCGCGGGACGGACGGCTGTTCGACAGCTACTTCGTGCGCAACAACAACGTGAACGTCGGCTCCGTGGCCGTCGTGTCGCTGGAGACAGGGACAGAGACGGAGGTGGTGGGCGCGCTGGTGAAGCCCGTGGGCGTGCTCGCGGTGGAGGACTCGCTCTACATCTCGGACCAGATTGCCGGGCGCATCTACCGCTCGCCGCTGTCCAACCCTTCCGAGCTGACCACGCTGGCCACCATCACCGAGCCGGACCTGCTCTCGCTCGGGCCTGGCGGCGCGCTACTCACCGGCACGCGCGACGGCAAGGTGCTGCGCATCTCCACCGCTGACGGCGCCACGTCCGCGCTGGCCAGCGGGTTCCAGCAGGTGCGCGGCATCGCGTACGACGCCGCGAACCGCCGCCTCTTCGTCGCGGACCACGATGACGACGAGACTAACGGCACCACCCACTTCCTGCAGATCATCCCGGTCGAATGATGCGAGGACAGGGCTGGGTGTTGCTCTGCGGGCTGGCCGCGTCGCCGGCGCTCGCGGAGGAGGATTGGTTGCGGCCAACGCTGGTGGGCGAGGTGGACTACCGCCAGCATGGCTCGGACGTGGAGGGCTTCGACGGCTTCACGCTCGCACGCCTACGGCTGGGCGCCGAGGCCCGGCCGGTGTCGTGGCTGGTGGCGCGCGGCGTGGCGGAGTGGGCGCTGGAGAAGCCGGTGCTCATCGACGCCTTCGTGGCGTTCACGGGCCTGAAGGACTGGCGAATCTCCCTGGGCTACAACAAGACGCCGCTGTTCCCCAGCGCGCATGACGAGCACCTGGAGGCGCGCGCCATCCCCGAGTTGTCCGGCCTGGACCAGGCGTTCTGGCCCCGGCGCGACCTCGGGTTGGAGGTGAGATGGACGCCCTCGACGCTGCCGCTGGAGACGTGGGTGCGGGTGGGCAATGGCTCACGCAGTCCGCTGGGCAATGACAACCAGCACCCCGCGCTGGATACGCGCGTGGACGGACGATGGGGCCGCTCGGCGGGAGCGACGCAGTCCTTCTGGGGCGCGCGGGTGGGCGCGGGCGTGCATGTGGAGAGCGCGTTCGACCGGGCCGGCATCGGAGGTACGGGGCCGCAGGGCTTCGTCTACTACCGGCCTCCGCCCATCAGCGGCACGCGCACGGTGACGGAGGCGCACGCGCGCGTGGACGCGGGACGGCTGCGTGTCGCGGCCGAGGCGCCGCAGCGTGGGAGCGACGCTCGCGCGACACGGACGGCAACCCAGGCACCCCGCGCGAGGCGCTGCCCACGATGGAGAGCCAGGGCGCCTCGCTGGAGATGTCCTATGTCGTATGGGGCCAGCCCCGAAGCGATGGCCCCCTGTGGCCCCAGGCGAGCGCGAGCGACGCGGACGCGCTGGAGACCCTGCGCGCGGGAAGCTGCCGGACGGCGCGCTGGAGCTGGCCGCGCGCGTCGACGCCTGTGGCTGGGCGCGGCGCGTCGACGTGCCGCCAGGAGGCTCGCGGAGCGGCGCGCTGGCGGTGCGTTGGTGGGCAACGTCCTTCCTGGGACTTGGCGCCGCCGGCTACGTGCAGCGCTATGATACCGCGCCGCTCGAGGAGCCCGACCGGCGCACGTCCTGGCTGGTGCTCGCGCGGACCACGGTCAGCTTCCACTAATAGATGGGGCTTCTTGGGGCGGCACTTCGAGAACTCCGTCTTCGGAAGTGCTTCAGGAGAGAGCCCACTCCACGGTCCCATCATTCCTTGACCTTCAGCCACGCCTGGCGCCGGACGGGGTACGTCGAGCAGATGCGGCGCCACGTCCACACCTCGCTCTGCGTCCACCAGTCCGCAGGTGGCTGGAGGCCGACGTCGCGCAGGTTGCCGATGCCACGGTAGCCGACGCCGTCGAGCCCGTAGGCGGCGTTGGACTCCAGCACCAGCACCTTGTCCGTCTCCGGGTGGAAGTCCGCGACGAGGAAGGTGTGCCCCGAGCCCCATTGGCTGCGCCACCCCTGGATGAGTGTCCAAGGGTGGGGAGGCACGTCCGCCGACGGCGCCAGCAGGGCCATGCCGGACTCGGCGGCTGCCGTCACCGGAGAGAAGTAGTCGGTCGTGGAGGCGATCATCATCTGCCGGTGGCGGCGTACGTCCCACGAGAAGACCGCACCATGCGCCTCGGAGAAGGCCTTCACCAACAAGGCCTCGACGAAGGTGCAGCAGTTGTTCAGCCGGGGCGGCGCGAGTTGAACGCGAACGCCGGGCAGCGCCCACGGGTAGTACGCCCGACTTACGTCGTACCTGTAGTCGGGGAACGCTCCCAGGAGCGCGATGAGCCGCGCCTCCGGGACAGCCAGCGGCTCGTTGTCGAACGACAGCCGGGCCATGGCAGGCGCGCACTCCTGGGAAGCGAATGTCGCGTAGCGCTGGGCGCGCCAGCGCGTGCAGACCCAGGTGTCGAGCGCGCCCAGCTTCGGCACCAGCAGCCGGGCGTAGTCGGTGTCCAGCGTGGGGTGGTGGGCCTTCTCCTCGAGCACGAGGTAGTCCCCCGCCTCGACGTAGCCTCCGGGCTGCGTGCTCGTGTCCGGCAGCGCGAAGCCACGCAGGCGCGCGGGCAATCTCGCGACACGGTAGGTGTCCATGGTGTCTCCTCCGCGTTGAAGAGGGGCTTCAACGTGCTCACCATGGACGGCGCGACCGACCCGCTCCTGCCATGAGGAGCGGGGTTCGTGCGACCAGCACTCCGCGCGGATACAGCGCGCGTCAGGGCACCCAGTCCGCGTCGGGCGCGTCATCATCGTCGGCGCGCCACGCACCGCAGTGGACGCAGAACACCCATCCCTCGTAGCCGGCCCGGGCAGCAGGGTGCTCGGGGTACTCCTCGGCCGTCACGAGGAAGTCGCTCGGGTGGTGTGCCTCGTCCTCCCGCTCCGGGCACCCGCATGGGCACGTCGTCACGTCGGCCGTCGTGGCGGCAACGTCACCAGTGGACGCGACGCCGCGCGCGTCCCCTTCTCGCATCAAACACCCCTGGCCTGGATTCATCGACTGTCTCTCCCAATCGTCTCTGTGAGTCTCGGCAGCAGAGGCGCCCCCACGCATGCGCTTCGGCTCGCGCGTGGGCTCCCTCTCTTCAGCCGCAGGTGTTGCCAATAGCGCTCTGTCTTCCGACGAAGACAACTCATTGATGCGCAGTCCCTGAGAGAAAAAGCACGCGCTGGATGTCCCCGAAATTGGGCCCGCGGTCTTTGTCTTGGCTGGAGGCAAGGCGTGCGGCTCCCAACGCCCTCTCACGTGGGGGCGCCCCTCCCACCGCGCGCCTTGCCTCCACTTCGTGTGGGAGGCCCGTGTGCAGAGCGTCGTCAGAGTCTTCGTCCTCTCCTCCCCCTCGGGCGCGCCACACCCCGGGCCGGAGTTCACCGTCGAGTCCTCCACCCACGACAACCTGCTGGAGGCAGTCCACGCCGAGGTGGCAGCCCGCGGCCAACGCGTGCGCGCCGTCTCTCACACCCCCACGGGCCTCCTTGCCTACGTGGAGGACCGCCCGTGACGGGGCCTGCGGAGGTCCACCAAGCCGAGGAGCGCCTCCAAGCCATCCTCAAGGCAGTGGTGGTGGGCGCCCGCGTGGATGAGCCCGCCAGCCGCCCTGGGGGCGAGGAGGCCTTTGCCTTCAGTGAGGCAGGCGCCCTCACCCCTCCCTATGAGCCGGAGGCCCTCTGCCTTCTCGTCGAGCACTCCAACTCGTTGCGGCAGAACGTCGACGCCTACGCGACGAACATCGACGGGTTCGGGTACCGCTTCGAGCCTGCCATCGACTTCGACGCCGACGGCGCCCGGGAGAAAGTGGCCGACGCCATGGCCCTGGAGCGCCTGGCTGCGCGTGACGCGGGCACGCTGCCCTCGGGGACGCCCCCGCTTCCCACGGACGAGGAAGTCACCGCCCATGCCGAGGCAGTGCGTCAGCAGGCCCGGGTGGAGAAGGCCCGCCTGGAATCCTTCTTCGACTTCTGTTGCTTCGACGGCAGCTTCGTCGAGTTGCGTCGCCGCACCCGCCATGACTTGGAGGTGACGGGCAACGCCTACTGGGAGGTGCTGCGCGACGGGAAGGGCGACATCGCCCGCTTCGTCTACGTGCCCTCGTACACAGTGCGGCTCCTCCCTCTCGACAAGGAGGCCGTCGAGGTGCGCGAGCGCGTGCGCATCTCCGCCGTCAGCTTCGACACGGTGAGCACCCGTCGACGCCTGCGCCGCTACATCCAAGTGCAGGGCAGCGAGCGGGTGTTCTTCAAGTCCTTCGGGGACTCGCGCGTCATCTCCCGCCTCACCGGCCGCGTCTTCGCGAGTGTCGCCGCCCTCAAGGCCGCGGACGCCTCGGACGGCCCCGCCACGGAGCTCATCCACTTCGCCATCCACTCGCCGCGCTCGCCCTACGGCATTCCGCGCTGGGTGGGCACCCTGCTGTCCGTCCTCGGCTCCCGGCAGATGGAGGAGGTCAACTACCTCTACTTCAACAACAAGTCCGTCCCTCCCCTCGCGCTGCTCGTCTCTGGAGGGCGGCTCTCCGACGCGTCCGTGCCGCGCATCGAGCGCTTCATCGAGGAAAACCTCAAGGGCAAGGCCAACTTCCACAAGATTCTCATCCTCGAGGCGGACGGCGCCGGCACCGGCGACGGAGGCCGCGCGAAGATTGAGCTGCGCCCCCTGACGGACGCCCAGCAGCAGGACGCCCTCTTCCAGCAGTACGACCAGCGCAACATCGACAAGGTGGGCAGCGCCTTCCGCCTGCCGCCGCTGCTGCGCGGCGACGGCCGTGACTTCAACCGCTCAGTGGCCGAGGCCCAGCTGCGCTTCGCCGAGGACCAGGTCTTCCAACCCGAACGCGATGAGTTCGACTTCCTCCTCAACCGCAAGGTGCTCGCGGACATGGGCGTGCGCTTCTGGCGCTTCCGCAGCCAGACGACGGCCACCCGAGACCCGGAGCGCATGACGGAGATGGTGGAGCGCCTGGTGCGCGTGGGTGTGCTGACTCCCGAGGAGGGCCGCCACCTGGCCGGCGACATCTTCCACCGCGAGTTCCGCAAGATTGCGGACGACTGGGTGAAGCGCCCCCTCACCCTCACGCTGGCGGGCATTCAGACGGGCGTCGAAGACTTGAAGCCCCAGAAGGACAAGGGCTCACTGCTGGGCGAGGCGAAACGCCTCTTGGGGCTGCGAGAAGAGCTTCGGGCCGAGGAGGAGCGCCTGGCCCAGGGACGCCTGGCGCTGGCCCGCCGGTACATGGACACCGAGCACGTCCCCGTCCCCCGCGAGGAGTTCGACACCTGGTTCTCGGGGCACTCCACATGACACCCGAGCAGCTCCAGCGAGCGTGGGTGCTCCAGGCCCAGGCCGACGCCGAGCGCGGTGTCCTGGAGTGCCGCATGTGCCGAAAGCGCGGTCCCCTGGAGGAGACGACGACGCTGTGGCGCAACGGCCTCCTCGTCTTCGCCCTGTGTGACAGGTGCTCGGCCAGCCACGACGTCGTCTTCTCCCCCACTGCGGCCGGCGTCGAGGTGCGCGCCAGGCGCCGCAGCTCCGTGGAGTTGGTGACGCAGGAGGTGCCCCGTGTGCACGGCCCCCGCTGACAGCCTCCTCCTCCTGCACGAAGCGCGGGAGGTGGCGGACGCTCTCCTGGGAGACGTCCTCCGGCTGCCGGTGGCCAAGGCCCTGGACGTAGGCACCGCTGCAGGCATGGACCGCGCCGTGGCCCTGCTTGCCGCACGCCTTCGCCGCGCCGTCGGGCGCGCGGACGTGGACGCCATGCGAGAGGCGGTGGCCGTCCTCGACGTGGACTGGAGGAAGACGACGGCGGCCCAGCGCAGGCGCCTCGTTGCCCGGTCCCTGGAGGCCGCGGGCCGGCGGACGGCCGTCATCCCCTCCCGCATCCAGGCGCCCCTCGGCGACGCAGCCGAGGAGGTGGTGGCGTCCACCCGCAGCCACGCCCGGCGCGAGCAGGGCCTCGCCCTCGCCGCCCGATTCAACGCCATGGACAGGCGCATCGCCCAGCACATCGTCCGCACCCAGGGCAACTTCGTCCGGGACGAGTACGGGCGCCGGCTGGACGCATTCGGCCATGAGGCCCGGCGCCTGGTGGCCGAGGGGCTGGAGGCCGGCCTCGGCAGGAGCGATATCGCCGAGTCGCTGGAGAGGGCCGCACGCGGCGCCCTCATCGAGCGGGCCCCCTTCTACTGGGAGGTGGTGGCGAGCCACTTCGTCAGCCAGGGACGCTCCTTCGCCCAGGTGAGCAGCTACGCGGAGGCCGGCGTGCGCAGCTACCGCATCGAGGCCGTCCTCGACGAGGCCACCACCCAGGCGTGCCGCTTCCTCCATGGGAAGACATTCTCAGTGGCGGATGCCCTCAAGCGCTTCGAGCGCGTCGAGTCGCTCGAGCGGCCAGAGGACGTGAAGCAGGAGCTGCCCTGGGTGAGGGAGCGCCTCGACGCGGACACCGGGCGTGCCCTCCTCTACGTCAACCGAGGTGGCCAACAGACGCGCCTGGCCGAGGTGCTCCGCTCCGCCGCCGGCACCCGCGACGACGTCGGCGAGTTTCGCTCCCTCGCTTCGGACCGGCAGCTCGCGGACGCGGGCGTGGGCTTCCCGCCGTACCACGGCCTCTGCCGCACCACGACGCTCGCCGTCACTTAAGTGATGTCCCCGATTTCGCGCCGCAGGCCTTTGTCTCTTTCGGAGACGAAACGCCATGCAGGCCACCTCGACACCGACCCCCACCTCACCTCCGACGCCGGAGGGCAACACGACGACGCAGGAGTCGACCTCCACGGCCAAGGCCGAGGCGACGCCCATCGTCTGGCCTCGCGACCTCAATCTCCCCACCTCGGGAGAGCTGACGTGGGGCTTCGACCCGGAGGGCCTCCAGGATGGGTGACGCCCTCACGAAAGCCCTCGCCCGGGCCCGGCACGTCCTGGAGTCCCTCCAGGGTGAGCCGGTGGAGAAGACCATCTGGGGCAGCCCTGCTGGCAAGAAGCGCCTGGCGAAGCGCTTGGTGGCAATGCTGCCCGCGCACAAGACGTACGTGGAGCCCTTCGCCGGCAGCGCCGCCGTCCTCTTCGAGAAGGCCCCCTCGGACGTCGAGGCCATCAACGACGCGGACCCCGAAATCGCCGACGCGTACCGGCTCATCCAGAAGCTGACGCCAGCGGGCCTCGCCAAGCTGAAGAAGCTGCCGTGGGTCGGCGACGAGAAGACCTTCAAGAGCCTCTTCGACGCCAAGCCGAAGGGGGACGTGGAGCGCCTGCACCGCTTCCTCTACCTGACGCACTTCTCCTACGGGAAGCTGCGCGGTCGCAGCGTCAGCCCCAACGGCATGGGCGTCGAGGCGAAGACGCTCGCCCGCATCGAGCAGCACGCCCCGCGCCTCAAGCGCGTGAAGGTGTACGCCGGGGACTACGAGAAGGTGGTCCGCAAGTACGACGGGAAGGACACCGTCCTCTTTCTCGACCCTCCGTACCCTGGCTACAACGTCGACGTTGGCGAGGGCGACTTCGACGAGGAGCGCTTCTACGGCGTCCTCAAGTCGCTCAAGGGCCGCTGGCTCATGACGTATGGCATCCGGGGGAAGTTGCCCGGGATGCTGAAGGACTCCGGCTTCGTGGTGAAGCGCATCCGGACGCCTCGCACCATCGCCGCCATGCGCGGCGTGGGCGGCTCCTCCGTGCTGACGCAGCTGCTCGTCAGCAACTACCAGCCCGCCGCGAAGGCGCTGGAGAGTGACGGGGACTTCGCGCTCGACGACTGGCAACCGGAGGGGCCGTCCGGCACCGCCCCCTTCGCTACCACGACGTCCCTCCTCAAGGGCGTCGAGCCCGACGACGAGCGGTACGTCCTGGGTGTCGTCCTGGAGCCGGAGACGGTGGACGCGCAGGGCGACATCTACTCCGCCGCGGAGATTCGGCAGGCCGCGCACCGCTTCATGGAGGAGTTCGGCGGCCTGGGCCTCATGCACCAGATGCGCGTCAACGGGCACGTGAAGGTGCTGGAGAGCTACCTGGCCCCCGTCGACTTCGTCTTGGGCGAGGTGCAGGTGCGCAAGGGCACCTGGCTTCTCGCGGTGCGCGTCCTCTCCGACGAGCTCTGGGGGCGTGTGAAGGACGGACAGCTGACGGGCTTCTCCATTGGCGGCACCGCGCGCCGTCTCCCCGAGGCCTCCCCGTCTTCCGAGACGCCCCCTTCCGACACACCTGCCGCTGACACCCAACCGGAGGCCGCATGACGACCACCGCCCAAGGCCCCGCGTCCGTCCACCGCCTCGTCGACATGGTGGTGGAGGAGGTGTCCCTCGTGGACAGGGCCGCCAACAAGCACCGCTTCCTCCTCGTGAAGCGAGACGGAGACACCATGGACAACGCTTCCCAGGACACCACGCAAGCCGAGGGCGCGAGCAGCACCGCCTCGGACACCAACAAGGCCGAGGACGCAGTCCTCACCGCTGCCCAACAGGCCCTCGAAGCGGTGACGGCCCTCGTCGAGGCGTTGGCCTCCACGGATGGCATCGACGGCGTGCGCGTGGTGGAGGTGGCCCAGCACCTGCGCGCACTGGCCGACGCGCTGGAGGAGCGCGAGGACGACTCCGAGGACGAGGAGGATGTCGACGCGCGCGCCAAGGCCGCCAACCCCGCGCCGCCTCCTCAGTCGGCTCCGCCCGCGCCCGCGACGAGCCCCGACACCTCCGGTGTCATCGAGGGCCTGACGAAGCTCACCGACGCCGTCCGCGCGCTGGAGGGCTCCGTGAAGGAGCAGCAACAGCGCCTGGGCCGCGTGGAGAAGCAGTTCGGCCTGCCCAACAGCAGCGCCCCCGCGGAGCGCCCGCCGAAGCCTCCCGTCGAGGACGTCGGCTGGCCCCTCGACATGAACAAGCCCCTCAACCGGGAGAGCGTCGACAAGGCCCTCTCCTTCCACGACGTCTGACGTCCCCACCCGCCCCAGGAAGCCTCAACGCCCAAGGAATCCCCATGAGTCGTATCGACAACAGCACCCTATTGGCCAAGGCGGACCTGGCCCTCGCCGACCTCACGGCCGGCGGAGGCGTCCTCCAGCCCGCGCAGGCGCAGAAGTTCCTGCGACTCCTCATCAAGCAATCGGTGCTCCTCCAGCAGTGCACCGTTGTCCCCATGGCCGCCCCCAAGCAGCAGTTCTCCAAGCTGAAGTTCGGCAGCCGGATTCTGCGCCCCGGCCAGGAGGCCACCGCCGTCCCCGCCGCCCAGCGCGTGAAGCCCGACCTCTCCCAGGTGGAGCTGGACGCGAAGCTCTTCAAGGGCGAGGTGCGCCTCTCCGACGAAGTGCTCGAAGACAGCATCGAGCGCGGCGAGCTGCGCCAGACGCTCATGGAGATGCTCGCGGACGCAATCTCCAGGGACATGGAGGAGATTCTCGTCAACGGGGACACGGCCTCGGCAGACCCTTTCCTCGCCACGATGGATGGCGTGCTGAAGCAGGCCACCAGCAACGTCGTCGACGCGGCCGGCGCGCCCATCAGCAAGGACGTCCTCGGAGACCTGCTCAAGTCGCTGCCCTCGGAGCACCTGCGCGACAAGAGCAGCATGGGGTTCCTCTTACCAGCGTCGACGCGGACCTGGACTACCGCAGCACGCTCGCGGAGCGGGCCACGGCGGTCGGCGACAAGTTCCTCGAGGGCGATGCGCCGGTCCTCTACTCGGGTGTCCCGGTGCGGCCCATCCCCCTCTGGCCGGAGAACCTCGGTGCGACGAATGACCGCACGGCGGTGTTGCTGACCAATCCCAAGAACATCCACGTCGGCATCTGGCGGCAGATTCGCATCGAGTCGGCGCGCGACATCTCCGAGGGCACACTGAAGGTGGTGGCCACGCTGCGCTTCGACGCGAAGTTCGCCGAGGAGTCGGGCACGGCCAAGGCCATCAACGTGCAGTTGTGAGGCTCATCATGGACAACACCTATCTCGTCCGACTGAAGGCCTACGACGCGCGCCGGGGCCACGTGCTGCGGCGCTACACGTATGCCGGAATCAAATTCCAGGAGGAGCGCGGCTGGTACCGGGTGGAGAAGCCGGTGGCGGACTACCTGCGCACCGTGCACCAGTTGCCCGGCGACACCTACTCGCCGCTCGCCTTCGACGTGTCCACGGAAGCGGAGGCGAAATCCCTCGACGCCACCGAGGCCGACGAGGCCCGCGTGAAGCGCAGCGCCAGCGACGAGCTGAAGCTGAGTGCAGCGCGGCCCGCCGGCACGCTGACGACGGAGGACCTCCCGAAGGCCAGCGAGGAGAAGGACACCCGCCGCGCCAAGCGGGAGAAGGACTGACGTGTACGCCACGGTGGCCGACATGCGCGCCGAGGGCGTTACACCGGCCATGGCGGGCGACACCCGCCTGGCCGTCCTCCTCGACGAGGCGACGCGCACCATTGACAAGGTGACGGGGTGGCACTTCGAGCCGCGCTCGGCGACGTTGCACTTCGACGGGCGCGGCACCCCGTCCCTCTGGCTGCCGGTGCCGCCCATCCGCATCTACCGCCTGGCGCTGTACGGGGCGGACGTGTCCTTCTCCAGGGAGCACCTGGTGGTGGTGGGTGCCCCGGTGGGCCCGGGCTTCGATGGGCCACGCCTCACCTTCCGCCATGGCCGTGTCTTCCCGCGTGGTGAGGGCAGCGTCACCGTAGGCGCGCGCTGGGGCTACACCGAGGCGGACGGGACGCCGGAGGGGCGCACGCCGCCCGCCATTCGCCGCGCCTGCATGCTTCTCGTCCTGCGCAGCCTCTCGCCCTTGGCGGATGAAGACTCGTTGGAGGAGCGCACGCACTGGCGGGTGGTGGAGGAGCGCACGCGAGAGCAGAGCTACCGCCTCGACAGTGTCCGCCCCTCCGTGCGGCCTCTCACCGGAGAGCCCGAAGTGGACCTTTTTCTCTCGGCCTACGTGAAGCCCTCGCTGCCCGGAGCCGCGTAGTGCGAGGCCGGCTCATCTACCCCTTCTTGGCGGAGCTGTACCGCTTGGACACCGCCGCCATGGCTGGCCCCGGCCCAGGCCCCCATGCCAGCGGGTACGACGCGGACTTCCGCGAGCCGGTGCTGGTGGACGCGGACGACGACGGCGTGGCCGAAGCCTTCCGCCGCGAATTTCCACCCGTGCGTGTCCCCTGCCAGGTGGAGCCGGATGCCTTTGCTTCATTGCGAATGGCACCTTCCGGCAACAGCCCCCGGACGAGCTTCGAGCTCGTCTTCCACTTCCGAGACTTGGAGCGCCTCGGCCTCGTCGACGCGGCCACTGGCGACGCCCTCATCCGCCCCAGCGACAGGTTGGGCGCCCTCTACGACGTCGCGGGCGCCCTCGTGCAGGCCGTGAGGACGCCGCCCGGGCTCTACGTCACCGAGGCACGTCCCACGGGCTTCGGACTCCACCGCCGGAGGCCTCGCCGCAACCTCCTTCTCGTCACCTTCAACGACAGGCCCCAAGCCCGAGGACTCGCATGAAAGCACTGCTACTCGCCCCACTTCTCGCCACCGCTCTCCTCACCCGCTGCCGCGCGCCGGACGGGTGTGCGCCGGTATCCACACGGTGCGCTGGCAACGTCGCGCAAATCTGCAACGGCGATGGCAACTGGCAGGTGCTGGCCGACTGCAACGCCGTCAGCGAGCACAGCAGCACGGCCTTCACCTGCACCTACGTCGACGAGGAAGGCATCGCCGGCCACACCTGCCTGCCCACCACCGTGGACGCGGGCGCCGTGGAAGGCGGTGTCCTGTGAAGGGCTACCTCCAGTCCCTGCCTGGCGTGGGCCCCCTCTTCCAGCGCGACTTCCAGCCCGCGGAGGTGTGGGCCTTCTACCAGCACATGCAGTCGCGCCTGCGCACGAAGACGGCGAGCAAGTCGGACTCGCTCGAAATGCAGCTGGCGGCCGAGGTGCTTCGACGGATGGGCATTCTCGACAGGGAGCGCTTCCTCGAGCGCTATGCCACCACCGTTGGCCGCACCCTGTATTTGCCCTTCGAGGTGGGCACGCCGAAGTCCGGTTGGGATTTGTGGGCCCAGGTAGTGGTGTGCGTCCACGAGCACCAGCACGTCGTCCAGCACGACGAGGAGGGCCCCAGCTACGAGTTGGCCTACCTCACCAGCTCCGCCGCCCGCGCCCGCTATGAGGCCGAGGCCTACACCTGCAACCTGGAGCTGCACTACTGGCGCTACGGCACCCTCCCCGCCGTGCGCCCCATCGCCGAGGGCCTCAAGCACTACGGCTGCCGGCCGGAGGACGTGGAAGTCGCCGCCCACACCCTGGCCCTCACCTCTGTGTCCGTTCGCCACGGCGCGGTGGTGAGTGAGGCCACGCACGTAGCCCTCGAGTGGCTCAACTCGCACGTCCCCCACCTGCGGGCGAAGAAGGGCTGAGGCCCCCATGGCCGTCTCGCGCACCGGAGACTGGGCACGGGCCCGCCAACTGCTGGCGGCGGGCTCGTCACGCCTTGAGGGTGCGCTCCAGACGGCGCTGCGCCAGGAGGCGCACGCCCTGCGCAAGGAGGTGGTGCAGGGCCTCACCCAGCAGGCACCGGGTGGAGAGCCGCTCCGCCCGCCTTCGCCCCTCACGCTCGCGGCGCGCCAGCTCGCCGGATTCAACGGGACGAAGGCCCTCCTCGTCTCGGGCGCGCTACGCAACTCCATCTCCGTCGTCGTGGAGGGCGACGAGGCCTTCATCGGCGTGTCGCGCACCGCGAAGAGCCCGGACGGCGAGTCCCTCGTCGACGTGGCGCAGCTCCAGGAGTACGGAGGCCCACCCGTCGTCATCCCCATGACGCCGAAGATGCGGCGCTTCCTCTTCGCGCTGCTGCGCCAGGCCGGCCTGGCTGGCGAGTCGCGTAACAGCGGCAGGGGGCGCGGCGTCATTGTGACTCAGACGCCAGCGCGCCCCTTCCTGCGGCCAGCCTTCGCACGGTTTCGCCAGGGCGCCAGCCGCCGCTTCCTCGCGCGCGTCGCGAAAGAGCTGGGCCTCGGAGGGCCCGGGTAATGGCCGTCCCCTCCCTCGCCTCCGTGACGCCCTCCTCGGGGCCCACCAGCGGCGGCGACATCCTACGCCTCGCCGGGGTGGGCTTCGCCGCGCGGGTGGCCGTGCGCCTGGGCGGACTGCGCGCGGAGGTGATCTCCATGCGCCAGCAGTCGGGCGCCTCGCATGTCGACGTGAGGACGCCGCCCCATGAGGCGGGCACCGTCGACGTGGAGCTGCTCAACCTCTCTGCGGACGGACGCCCCATTCCAGGAGAGGCCGCTGTCCTGCCGGGAGCGTACCGCTACCTGCGCCCGCGCGTCGCGAAGGAAGCGGACCTCACCCGCCTCGTGCGCACCTTGCTGCAGGAGTTGAAACGGCAGGTGGTGGCCAACGTCAGCGCCAGCGTCTCCGTCGACTACGACGACACGGTGGCGGACGGCCTCAACGTCATCGCCATGGCCGCGCTGCCCTCCGTGGTGCTGTCAGGCCCCACGTTGCGCGAGAGTCGTCGCTACTCCACCAACGTCTTGCACGAGGACGTCGTGCAGGGCCCCTCCGGCGCGGAGCTGGTGCGCAGGCGCCCCGCGTACACGGTGGACCTGGCCTTCACCCTCACGGTGGCCTCCGAGCGCACCGCCGAACTCTTCAACCTCATGGCCGCCGTGGCCACCTTCCTCAACCGTAACCGCTGGCTGGCCATGCCGAGGGACGCCGAGGACGCCTCGCGCGGCACCGTCCGCTGGGAGATGGACGCGGACGGCGAGGTGCGCACGCAGCTCGGCAGCCGCGACGACGTGCGCGCCTTCACCTGGGGCTTGGTGGTGCGCGGCTTCGACGTGGACTCGGGCCTGCCCCTCGACCTCGGCAAGGCCGTCGCCGGGACGCACCTCGAAACGGACTCTCTCTCTGGAGGCACCTCATGAGTGTCACCCTCACCAATACCCTGGGCAGGCTCGTCACCTTCCTCCTGCCCCATGAGTCGTACTGCGTCGCGCGCGGCGAGTGCGCCTGCGGCGTGCAGCCAGGCCGTGGCGGCCGACGCCTGCCCTCCTCCCTCACCCTGGCCACGGGTGTGTCGCTGGAGGACGTGCCCGAGGCCGCTCTCTGCGTGCCCGCGGTGGCTGCTGCCATTCGCCGCGGAGAAGTCGCCCTGAAGCGGCAAGCCCCCACGGCCCCGCCGTCGTCGCCACCCTCTGCCGCGCCGGAGGTGTCGGCGCGCGCGTCCCGCAAGAAGCGAGGTGCCTCGTGAGTCGTGAGCTGCTGTCGTCGAAAATCGTGGTTGAGGAGGAGGAGCCTCGCGTCCGTGGCATTCCCTCCGCGCCCACCTCCGTGGCCGGCGCCGTCGGCCTGGCGGAGCGCGGCCCCATCGGCCAGGCGGTGCTGTGCACCTCCTTCGAGGAGTACCAGGCCACCTTCGGCGGCTTCACGCCGGACTCGGACCTCGCCCTCGCCGCCATGGGATTCTTCGAGAATGGCGGCAGCCACCTCTGGGTGGTGCGCACCGCCCACTACGAGGACGCCTCTGACTCCGCGTCGCACACGGCCACGCGCGCGGCGGCGGCCCTCACAACGGGTGGTGGACCGACGCCCGCTGTCGTGCGCGGAACCCTGCGTCCTCCCTTCACGCTGCGGGACGGCCAGCGCCTGGAAGTGTCCGCCAACGGCACCGAGGCGGTGGACGTCGTCTTCTCCGGCGTCGCGGCCTCTGTCTCCGCTGGCCGCCCGGGGCCCTACGCCCTCACCGCCGGACAGTCTCTTCGTGTGCGTGTGGACGACGGGCGGGACGTCTTCATCCCCTTCAACGAGGGGGACTTCGGCGACTTGGCCCAGGCGTCCGCTCAGGAGGTCGCTGCCGTCCTCAACGCCGGACTCGTTGGGGGCCGCGCCACCGTGGAGGACGGTGTGCTGAGCATCGCCAGCGACACCCAGGGCGCCTCCAGCCGTCTAGAGGTGGGCGACGAGGTGGCGGGCGCCCTCTTCGGTTTCCCTGGCGGCCCGCAGGTGGGGAGCGGCAACGTCCAGAGTCTGCGCGCCGTCGAGCTGGCCGAGGTGCGAGCCCTCGTGGAGGCTGCTGTGGCGGGTGTCCGCGTGGCGCCGTCCTCCCTGGGGGCCTTGCAGTTGCTCACCCAGTCCACGGGGCCTGGCGCCTCCTTGCAGGTGCAGGGCGACGCGCGCTCCGGCCTCGGCCTGGACGCGATGCCGCACACGGGCGACGCCTCCGGCGCCACCGACGTCCTCCACCTGGAGGCCAAGGACGCGGGTGCCTACGCCAACCGCCTCGAGGTGGAGGTGCGTCCCTCCACCAACGGCTCCCCCGACACCTTCGACGTCCTCGTCCTCGAGGACGGCGCCTACCGCGAGTCCTTCCCCAACCTCTCCACCGTCGAGGGCGACGCGCGCTACGTCGAGCGCATCCTCAATGACAGGCGCACCGGCTCCACCTACGTCCAGGCTTTCATGGTGCAGCCGGACGCGCTTCCGGACGTGCAGACGGTGGCCCTCTCAGGCGGCGCGGACGGCCTCGTCGGACTGGACGACACCGACTTCATCGGCTCCGAGGCGGGTAGGACGGGCCTCTACGCGCTCGACGAGGTGCAGGACCTGTCCCTCCTGCTGGTGCCCGGGCGCGCCACGCCCGCCGTCCACAACGCCATGGTGCGCTACTGTGAGGTGGCGCGCGACGGCCTCGTCTTCGCCGTCCTCGACTCGCCCTCGGGCTACAGCGCCACGGACATCGTCTCCTACGTCTCGCAGGAAGCCGCCCTCGAAGGACTCTCTGAGCACGCGGCCATCTACTGGCCCCGCGTGAAGGTGCTCAACCCCGCCCGCGGCGTCTTCGGCAACGAGGAGCAACTCGTCGTCCCGCCCTCCGGCATCATCGCCGGCGTCTTCGCGCGCAATGACGGCGCGCGCCCCGGCGGGGTGTACGACGCGCCCGCGGGCATCGAGGCCGGGCGCATGTTCGGCGTCCTCGGCTTCGAGTCCAAGGAGACGTTGGAAGAGAAGAAGCGGGACATCGTCTACCCCCGCCGCATCAATCCGCTCACCACCGGGCCCGGCCTGCCGCGCTTCATCGACGGCAGCCGCACGCTGAAGGCCAGCGGGAACTTCCCCTACGTCGCCGAGCGGCGCGGGGTGTCCTTCATCGAGAAGAGCCTCAAGTCCGGTTTGCAGTTCGCGAGGCACCGCAACAACACCGAGGGGCTGCGCGCGCAGGTGCGGCGCTCCATTGCCGCCTTCCTGCTCGTGCAGATGAAGAACGGGGCCTTCCGCAGTCAGGAGCCCGCCAAGGCCTTCTTCGTCGACGTCTCGGACGCGCTCAATCCGCCGTCCGTGGTCTTCGCCGGCAAACTGGTGGCGCGCATCGGGCTCGCCACCACCAAGCCGGCCGAGTTCATCGTCCTGCGCATCGCCCAGGACACCCGCGCCCTCGAAGCCGAGCTGGCCTCGGCGGGCCTCTAAGGAGACTGGCCATGGCCATCATCGGACAGCCGCGCAGCTTCCATAAGCGTTTCAAGTTTCTCTGTGAGGCTGACGGCCTCGGGCACTCCGGTTTCCAGAAGTGCAGCGAGTTGTCCGTCGAGGTCGCCAACGTCCAATACTTCGAGGGCGGCAGCCTCATCCCCAACAAGTCCCCGGGGCGCCTCACCTTCTCCGACGTCACCCTGGAGAGAGGCGCCACGCAGGACCACGAACTCTTCGATTGGTTCCAGGACGTCGTCCACACCACCAGCGGCCTGGGCCTGCCGGACAGCCTCTACAAGCGCAACCTCGACATCGTCCAGCAAGACAGGGACGGCACCACGCTGCGTCGGTGGAGCCTCTCCCGGGCCTGGCCGGTGAAGTTCGTCGCGGGCGAGTGGGACAACGAGTCCGATGAAAATGTCATCGAAAGTGTCACCCTCACCTACGATTTCTTCGAGCTGGCCAAGTAGGACCCAGCCAGTCACGTACTCTCCATGAGTGCTGCACCCTGGCGGGCGCCTGACGTTGCACAGAGGCGCCCGCTCAGCCCATGAGCTGGCGAACTTCGTCACGAGCGTGGCTTCGGCGCAGCGTTCACAAAAGTCCTCGCTCGTCCCCCAGTGTCCCCTGCCTCGACTGGGTGCCGCGTCTGTCGATGTCCCCGATTTGTCGTCCGAGGCCTTTGTCCTTTCCGGAGGAAGGACATGGCGGACACCATTTCGTGCCCCTCGGGGCTGACGGGCCGCATCCGCGGCATGAAGGTGCGCGAGGAGCGGATTCTCGCGGACAGGAAGCTGGCGAAGAGCGGCGGCCAGGTGGATGAGCTGCTCTCAGCGTGCTGGGAAGAGTTGCTGGAGGCAGGCCCCTACGCCTTCGCCGACGGGAAGGTGGATTGGGGCCAGGTGCTGCAGGGGGACCGCTTCTTCGCCCTGCTCCAGGTGCGCGTCCACACCTACGGCCCCGAGTACGTCTTCGCCGTCCCCTGTCAGAACGCGGCCTGCCGGGCCCGCATCGACTGGGAGCTGGACTTGACGCAGTTGCCGGTGCGAGTCCTCTCGGACGCCAGCCGCGCGGCCTTCATGGCCGGCAACCGCTTCGAGACGACGCTGCCCGACGCTGGCAAGCGCGTGCGCTTCAAGCTGCTGACAGGGGAGGACGAGCGGCGCCTGCCGCAGCTCCAGCGCGCGGCGCCGGAGAAGCTGCTGTCTTCCGTCCTCGCCTACCGGGTGTTGGACGTCGACGGCGTGGACGCGCGCGAGAAGCGCCGCTTCCTCGAAGACTTGAGCCTGCGCGACGCGGACTTCCTCGTTGACGAGTTTGACGCCGTCGACTGCGGCGTGGACACGACGCTCGAAGTCGAGTGCCCCGAGTGCCTCATGCGCCAGGAGGTGGAGCTCCCTTTCGACCGGGGCTTCTTCCTTCCGGGGCAGGCCCGGACAGCGAGGCGCCGGGAGCGCTCCACCTCTTCCCCGGCGTGACGCTGGAGACGTGGCGCGAGGGCCTCTTCAACCTGTGTTGGCACCAGCACGGAGGCAGCGGCCTCGCAGCTCCCCTCGGTGACGCCCTGGAGTTGCCCACCTCGGACAGGGACTGGCTCCTCGAGCGCATCGGCCAGCAACGCAGTCGCGAGGCGAAGGCCTTGGAGAAGTCCGCGAAGCGGAGGTAGCGCGTGCTCAACAACGTCGGCATGGGCTTCGTCTTCACCGCACGGGACTTGGCCTCCGGCACCTTTCAGGGGGTGGAGCGCAACTTCATGAGCCTGGACAGGCGCGTGGGGTTGGGCACCACGCGGATTGAAGGCGCCTTCCAACGCCTCGGCGTCGCCATGGCCCTCTTCACGGCCGGCGCTGTCACCATCGGCGCCTCGTTCTCCCTGGCCAACGCCGCAGGTGAGTTCGGGCAGGCCGTGGCGGGGGTTGCCGCCGTCTCCGGAGCTTCGGCCGAAGAGCTGCGGCAGCTACGTGACGCCGCCCTCGAAGCAAGCCTCGCCACGCAGTTCACTCCCACGGAGTCCGTGCTGGGCCTGCGAGAACTCACCCAGGCCGGCTTCACCGCCGCCGAGGCCATGGAGCTCTTGGAGCCCGTGTTGGACCTGGCCGGTGGCTCGTTGGGGGAGCTGACGCCCCAGGGTGCAGCGGGCCTCGCGTCCCAGGCGATGAAGGCCTTCGGCCTCTCCACTGACAAGGCCTCCCTCTCCGTCGACCAGATGCTCCAGGCCGTCAACGTCTTCGCCCTCTCCGCGAACGAGTTGCCCCTGGCCCTGGGCACTGCGGCCCGAGGCGCACAGGCCCTCAACCAGGAGCTGCCCGAGACGCTCATCGCCTTGGGGCTCGTGAAGAACGTCGTCCCGGGCGTGGAGCGCGCGTCTACCGCCGTGGCCGTCGCCATGGAGCGCATGGCGGACCCGGAGGTGCAGCAGCAGTTGCGAGGCGTCGGTGTCGCCGTCACGGACGCGGGCGGCAACTTCCTCAGCTTCCTCGGCATCCTCGACAAGCTGTCCCCTGCTCTCGAGCAGATGACGGCGGCCCAGCGCAGCGCCTTTCTCTTGAAGACGTTCGGCCGCGAGGCGTTGGGCGGCGTGAATGCCATCCTCAAGCAGCTCACCGACGGCGTGCGCAAACAAACCGGCGAAGTCGTCCGCGGCGGCGCGGCCCTCGAGTACCTGCGCGACGAGTTCACGAATGCAGGGGGCACGGCCGAGAAGTTCCGTAAGCAGATGCTCGACACCTACGAGGGGCAGACGAAGCTGCTGGCCGGACGCATGAAGGCGCTGGCCATCGTCCTGGGGGAGCCGTTCGACGAGGTGTTGAAGCCTCTCGTCGCCCTCGTCGCCGACGCTGTGAAGCAGGTGCTGGGCGTCTTCGAGGCATTGCCCAGCCCCGTGAAGCGTGCCCTCGCGGCCTTCACGCTGGCTGCCGGGGGAGTCATCGCCCTCGTCGGCGCCGTCGTCTCCGGCCAGGTGGGCCTGGCGCTGCTGGTGGTGGGCCTCAAGGTGCTGGGCCTCACCGTGGGCGGGTTGCTCGCCACGGTGCTTCCGGCCGTGGGCGCTGTCGTTCTCCTCGGCGTCGCGGTGGCTGGCCTCGCCTACGCGGTCCGCAACAACCTCGGGGGCCTGGGCGACTTCGCGCGGCGTGTGCAGGAGCAGGTGACGCTCGCCTTCCGCGGCCTCGTCCAGCTCTTCGAGGACGGCGGCTTCTCGGGGGCAGTGCGCGAGGAGTTGGGCCGCGCTGAAAACGCCGGCCTGAAGGACTTCCTCATCAACCTCTACCTGTGGGGCCATCGCCTCCACAGCTTCTTCTCGGGCCTCGCCGACGGCTTCTCCTCCGGACTCGAAGCCGCGCGCCCTACCCTCGAAACCTTCCAGACGACGTTGCGGCGGGTGGGCGAGGCGCTGGGCTTCCTCTCCGAGAGAGACGACGCGGCCACCGCAGCCTCGAAGTTCGCGGCCTTCGGCGAGGCGGGGGCCACGGTGGGGCGCGTCCTCGCCCGCGTCTTCGACTTCGTCGTCATGGGCATGACGGCCGGTGCCGAGGTGGCGGAGGGCTTGGCCGGGCAATGGCACTACATGAAGGCCGGCGTCGACGTCCTCCTGGGCAGCCTGGCGCACCTGGGCCGCGTCCTCGGTGGGGCGCTCTCGGGCCTTTTTGGCACCACCTCCGCTGTGCAGCAGGGCACCAGTGGGTGGACGCTCATGGGGGAAGCCATTGGGTTTGCCATTGGCAACATCACCACCGTCGTGGGCGTGTTGGTGTCCGCCATCTCCCTCGTGGTGTCGGTGGTGGGGGGCATCCTCAACGCGGCCCTGGCCGCCTTCTCTGGCATCGTCGACGTCTTCTGGGGTGTGGTGTTGATGCTGAGTGGCATCCTCACCCGCGACTGGGCCGAGGCGTGGACGGGCCTGAAGCTCATCGTCTTCGGGGTGGTGGACGCCATCTCCGGCGTCCTCCTGGAGTTGGTGGGCGCCATCCTCGGCGTCGCGGACGCGGTGGCGAGCCTCTTCGGCAAGGACACCGGCCTCCAGCAGGCCCTGCGCACGGCTCGGCTGGGCCTCCACCGGGACTTGTCCGTCGCCTTCGGCCTCGAGGACTCCCCCAGTTCGGCCCCGGCGCCCGTCGCCTCCACGGCCTCCACCTTGCCGGCGGAGTGGCCCCTGGAGTCCTCGTCCATGCCGGCCGTGGCAGCCCTCCAGGCCTCGCTGCCCCAACCCGAGGTGCTCTCTTCGCAGCCCGACGCGCCTCCCGCCGCGCCCGTCCTCGTGAGTGTCCAGGTGGACGGAGAGGTGCTTGCCCAGGCCACGGCGCGCGCCGAGCGAGACGCCGCCTCCCGCAGCTTCTCCCCCATGGCGTCTTACTGAAAGGCAGGCCCCACGTGTCCTTCGCTGCTGGCCTCGCCCGTCCTCCTCGCTGCGTGCTGGTGAATGTCCTCACCGGAGAGGCCATGCAGTGCCTCTTCAACCCCACGCAGCTCACCGAGAAGTGCCAGGTGAATTGGAACCGCCTGGCGGTGCCGGGCCTCTCCCACCAGGTGCTCCAGTTTCAGGGCACCTCCAACCGGCAGCTCTCGGGCGTCGAGTTCTACCTGGACGCCTTCTTCGCCGCCCAGCAGGCCGACACGTCCAACATCATGGCGTTCCGCGCCTTCGTCCGCGCCCTCACTGTGCCCCCGGCCGGTACCGAGGGCGTGCTGGCGACGGCCCCCCCGCGCGTCCTCGTCCTCTGGCCCGGCGTCCTCACCGTGGAGTGCGTCGTCGCCAGCGTGGAGTTCCAGTACCGCCAGCTCGCCGTCGATGGCCGCGTGCTCGTCTACACCGCCACCGTCACCTTCGAGGAGGTGTTGGACACGCGCGTCACCTCCGAGCAGCTCCGCCAGGAGGTGCCGTAGTGGCCCCTCACGCCGGCAGTCGCTACTCCTTCTCCCTCGGCCTCCGGGACGAGGCTGGCCACCTCTTCCTCAGCGAGAGAGTCCCTTACGGCTTCCAGCCGCACGCGGACACGCGCGTCCACCTCGTCGCCGAGGGCGACTCCCTCTGGGGGCTTGCCGGGCGCTACTTCGCGCCCCTCTCGCGTGCTTGCGGCTTCTGGTGGGCCATCGCGGACTTCCAGCCGGAGCCCATCATCGACGCGACGCTGGAGCTGGAGGCTGGGCGGCGCGTCTACATCCCCTCGCTGCGCGTCCTCACCGACGTCATCCTCAGCGAGCAGCGGCGGAGGGTCAGCGAATGACGCGGCCCCTCGACAGGACTGCGCCTGGCGTGCGCCTCACGCTGCTGGCACACGAGAGGGCCCCCAGCGGCGAGCCCCTCTCCCTTGAGGGCCGCGTCCTCGGCCTCACCTTCGAGGACAGCGCGACGAAGGCCGACAAGCTGTCCCTCCAGTTGGACAACTTCGACCTGGCCCTCTTCGACAGGGCGGAGCTGGTGGGCGGCACGGTGCTGGAGGTGTCCTGGGGCTACCCGGGGCTCATGGCTCCTCCGCGGCGAGTGGTGGTGAAGAAGCTGAAGGGCTTCCAGGTGCTCACCGTCGAGGGCCAGGCCCTCAGCGCCCTCATGCACCGCGAAGCGAAGACGCGCACCTGGGCGGGCAAGACGCGCGCCCAGGTAGTGCGCGAGGTGGCCGCCGAGCACGGCTACGAGGAGGACTCCGTCCACGTCGAAGACACCGGAGAGTCCTTCGACACCATCCACCAGGCCGGGGAGACGGACGCGAGGTTCCTCCGGCGCCTGGCCGCGCGGGAGGAGTTCCAGTTCCACGTCGACGACAGGGGCCTCACCTTCGGCCCGCGCAACCAGGCCGCAGCGCCCACCCATGTGCTGTGGTGGTACGCCGACTCAGGCCGGGGCGACGTCCTCTCGGTCAACGTCGAGTCGGAGCTGGGCCGCCGAGTGGGCAAGGTGGACGTGCGCGGCCGGGACGCCATGGCCAAGAGAAACCTCGAAGCCCAGGCGAGCAGTGGCACCGTGGAGCGCACCACCCTCGCGGACTTCCTCGAGGTGGTGGACAAGCGCACGGGCACCACGTCGCTGCAGCTCCGCAACAGCACCACCAGCGTCCAGCCCACCTCGGCATCGACACCCGCCCAAGCCCAGCGCGAGTCCGATGCCCGCTTCCGACGCGCGGAAGCCGGCACGGTGAAGCTGTCCCTTCAGGTGGTGGGGAACCCCAGCTTGCGCGCGAAGTCCGTCGTGGAGGTGCGCGGCATCTCCAGCTTCCTGTCCGGGAAGTACTACGTCACCGAGGCGAAGCACGTCCTTTCCTCCTCCGGCTACACCACCGACTTGAAGCTGTCGCGTGACGGCACGGGGCAGCGTCAGCAAGCCAGCGCCGAGAAGCAGGGCCAGCCCCAGGGCGGACGGCCCAACACCAGCGCACCCGAGACGACTGGGGCACTGAAGGAAGTCGAGGCATTCGAGCGGGACACCGGCACCCGGTACATCGAGTACCGCCGTGACGGACAGCCCATCGGTGTCGAGGACCCCGAAGCAGGAATGAGTCTCCCCAGGTAGCGAGCCCACCATGAGCACCTTCGACGACGACATCCTCACCCACGACACGCGCCTCCTCGGCATGTACGTGGGCTACGTCACCAGCCGCGACGACGGCGATCAGCTCGGCCGCGTCCGCTTGTGCATTCCTGGCGTCCTTGAGCCCGAGTCCGCCTGGGCCTGGCCCCTGGGCACCTCCGGGGGTGGCGCCAAGGACACGGGGTTCTTCGCGGTGCCGCACGTGGGCGCCGAGGTGGCTGTCTTCTTCAACCAGGGCGACGTCGACGCCCCCTACTACCTCAGCGCGCACTGGGGGAAGCCGGGCGGTCAGAGCGAGGTTCCCGAAGAAGCCCAGGTGTCTCCGCCCGACAACCGCGTCCTCGCCACGCCCACCTTCCGCATCGAGATGGACGAGTCCGCAGGCCACCGCAAGATGAAGCTCACCAACCGGAAGACAGGCGACTGCCTCACCTTCGACGCGGAGGAGAACACCGTCACCCTGGAGGCCACCACCGCCCTCACCCTGCGGGCGGTGGGCGCCATCTCCCTGGAGGCGGCCCAGGTCACCATCGCCGGGCGGGTGGTGCGTCCCATCGCCGAGCCGATTTGAGGAAGCCCATGGCGCTGCCTATCTGCATCCACATCCCCCCGCTTCCCGAGGCGCCTACCCTCACCCTGCCTGGCGGCGCCACCTTGCAGCACCACCAGCTCCTGCAGGCTGTCCAGCCAGCCCTCGCGCCGCTCACGCCCCTCTTCGACATCATCGGCGCGGTGCTGGCCCTCGTCGAAGTCGTGAAGGCGATACCTGACGCGCTGGGGCCTCCGCCGGACCCGACAGCCATCGCCGCGGCCCTGCCGAAGCTGGCCGAGAAGGTGTCCAAGCTGCTCCGCCTCGTCCCCCAGCTCTCGGTGCCGTACACCGTGGTGGGCGTCATCGACATCGTCCTGGGCGAGCTGGGCCATGCCCGTGGCCAGCTCCTCCACCTGCAGTTGCGCCTGTCGAGCGTCGGGCAGGCCCGGATGCGCGCCGTCCAACTCGGGGACGCGGGCCTACTGAGGGTGGCCGGCTGCGCGGAGGCCAATGTCGCCCAGGAGGCCGTCAACGTCGGCAAGGCCTTGGCCGCCCTCTCCCATCTCATGGCCCTCCTCAACGTCCTCCTCGGCCTGGTGGGCGGCCCCCAGGTGCCGGACTTCTCCAGCCTCGAGGGCAGCGCGCTGGAAGAAGCCATTGCCCCCCTCGATGCCATCGTCCGCACGCTGCAGCAGGTGCGCGCAGCCATCCCCGTTCCGTGAGGAGGACGTCATGAGTCGAGCCCGCCAGAATCTCCTCGTCCCCTTCCGCAGAGACAGGAAGCGGGACTTCGCCGTGGGCAGCGGGGCCGAGCTGCTCGCCTCGAAGGTGCGGCAGGTGCTGCTCACGGAGGGAGCGACGCCCCACTCCACCGGCGAGATGCCCTGGCGCACCAGCTTCGGGGCCGGACTCTCGCGGCTGCGCCACCAGCGCAACGACACCGTGCTGGCGGAGCTGGCGCGCGTGTACGTCCGTGACGCTCTCGCGCGCTGGCTGCCTGGCGTCCAGCTCGTGCAGGTCCGCGTCGAGCAGGACGCAGCCACGCTGACGCTTCGTGTGCGCGTGCGCGTGGGTGACACGACGGCGGACTTCGACGTTCCCCTCCAACGGGGACCTTGAGTTGCGAGCAACAGCCGGTCGGACACAACGCTCCGAAAGCTCTTACTGAAGTCCTACTACCGGCTCGTCAAACACGACTCATGGTCTTCAGGCACGAGGGCGATTTGCCGCTTGTCGTGAATGTCCCCGCGCAGCTTCGGGAGCGCGGAGCAGAGCTGCTCCAGTTTCTTGAACCGCTGGGAGACGAGCCACGGCCACACTCACTTTCGCTCAGCCGGCAAGACATCCCTCAGCGGCGCAAGAAGGCTCTTTACCTCCTCCGGGTACGACGACGCCCAAACCGAAAGGAAAGCCCTCCGAACCGTTTCCGCAGCGAGCAGGCGGAGCTGTCGTCCGACCTGAGAGAAGAGAAGGTGCGGGTCCATGTTGGTGTGCCGTACCGATCTAACAACATCGGAAACCCACTGCTGGTCTTCGTAGTCCATGTGCAGCGCCACGGCCAAGATCCCGGCTTTGTTCTCAAGTACCGCCATAACCTGATCGTAGACGTATTCCTCTGGGCACTCGCCAGGAAGCCGATAGACCCGGCCCTCGTCCGAGGTCTTCTGTTGTGAGTCCCCGTCGATGAAGCAGACCGAGGAGAACGAAATGGCCGGGTTCTTGTTGTGGTTCTCGTTGATCTTCACGGCGGTTCCATCACCCGCCATCGAGTGGACTTCGACGTGGTCAACGGCGATGTCCTTCTGCGACCGCAGCATCGCCATCACCCAGTCCGACGCGAACGTATCCTCCGTGAAGATTGCTAGCTTGGCCTCGATCTGTCCGGTGATGGTCCGAAGCGCATGGATGTCGAGCTTGCCTTGGAACACCTTTCCATCCAGTGAGGCCCAAATCGCATCGGAAGGCAGCGGTTTAAGCGCGTCGTTGGAATGAGTGGTGAAGATTGCTTGGACCTTCTTTCGCTCGGCGACATCGATGAGGTACTCAACCATCCGAACGGTTGCCACTGGATGAAGGCCGTTCTCGATCTCCTCGATAAGGATGAGCGCACCATCCTTAGTAGCCTCTGTCGCCATCACCATCCGGATGATGCTCGACTCACCAGCACCGAAGTGGAACTCCGAGTAGCGAGCCCCCCTTCCTGTCGTCCCAGCCAGCATCGAAACCCGACCGCGCTCATCAACCCGAATTCGGGTATAGCCAGAGACCTCTTTGCCAAGAATGCGCCGGATCGCATCAAGCGCACTCTTCTCGATCTGCTCGACGCGCTTCTCGCCGACCTCAAACTTCGTGGAGGCGTACTGCCGCATCTCACGCCGTTCGTTCGCAGGAACAGTGCGCGAAATGCCGAAGGCAACGACGTCGCGAGTCGCAACCGACTCCCTCTTCCACTTGTAGCTGCGGAAGCTGGATGACCGGCGAACGGGCTCCTTCTGATTGATGTCCCGGTCGATCAGCTCGTACTCAATCCGCCAGTCCTGCATGCTGTCATCGATGGTCCCGCTCTTCGCGAAGTACATCTGCGGCTTGATGATCTTGTAGGCACACCCCGCAGCTCCCAGGATCGTGGTCTTTCCTCCTCCGTTCGGCCCAATCAGGGCCGTCACCGGGAAGTCGAAGTTGACCACTTGGTTCTCAAAGCCCCGAACCTTCTCGAGAACCACCCGCATGAGGTACTTCTCGTAGTTGCGCTTCCGCACCTTCGAGATCAGTGCGTTGACTTGCGTCGGCCGAATTTCGCTTTGGAATACCTGCATAGGTCCCTTCCCTTACAGCCAGACCGGCGGCCCGGATGTTCGCACGGAAAATCCGGACGGCCCAGTGACCTCCCGCCTGACCCACCCTGGCGGGCCGCCTCCTTGCCGCCCGGTTCCGACAGCCAAACCGAACAAATGGCCTCTGTCCCCCAGGACAGACCTGGACTCGAAACCCTGGACCCACTGCACCGCAGGAGGCCGACATCTCGTTGCCGGACACGCAAGGCGCCTGCCTCCCTGAATAGTCGAGAGGTTACAACCCGTCGGGAGCACCAACCGCAGCATCACCACGACAGTCGCCGGCACGGACCACGAAACGCCTCCGAGGCATGGCGTACCAACGGCAAGCTGGCACGGTCGAAACGCCCGAAGCCCAAACGAGGTAACAAGTCGACCGCAGCGGTCGTGAAGAGAAACAGCGCGTGCAGCCCTGCGGCAGTCCCTGGTGATACGGGCCCCATCCGTCACTTGGTCCGTGCCAGCATGAACTTCCTCGCCTGCCCGACTTAATCGTGGGCGACCGCGCCGAACTTCGTGGATTTGGCGGCCCCCGACCTCTCGTCCTCATCGCGCGACGACATGTTGAGGCGACCTAATCTCGGTCGCAACCTAAGACGAGGCGGATCCCGACTCGAATCGATGTCCCCGATGTCCCCTGAAAAGGTGGCCCCAAGGCCTTTGCCTCCCGATGGAGGCCTTCGCCGACGTGCCACTTCTTCCCGCGTCCACTGACTACACCCACCGCGACTTCGACGCCCTGCGCGCACGCCTCCTAGCGCTGGTGAAGAGCGTCTTCGCCGACTGGAGCGACTTCGAAGTCGCCAGCTTCGGCAACCTGCTGCTGGAGATGTACGCCTTCGTCGGTGACGTCCTCGGCTTCTACCAGGACAACCTCGCCCGCGAGTCGCGCCTCGTTTCGGCCACCCAGCGCCGCAACGTCATCGCCCTGGCGCGCATGCTGGGCTACCGGCTTCACGGCGCCCAGGCGGCCACGGCTGAAGTGGAGCTGCGCCTGGCCCAACCTCCCACAGCCACCGTCACCTTCCCCGCTGGAACCGTCGTCCGCACCCAGGAGGTGACGGAGGCCGTCCGCTTCCAGCTCCTCTTGCCCGTCACCATTCCAGCCGGCGCCAACCCGCCGCGCGTCCTCGCCGTGGCCGAGCACTCGAAGACGCACACCCAGCTCTTCGACGCCCGTGGCCTCGCTGACTTCGAGGTGCACCTGGACTTCGCCCCCTACCTCGACGGCTCCGCACGCGTGTCCACCGCCCAGGGCGCATTCACCGAGGCCGACACGTTCCTCAACTCGCGCGCCGTCGACGCCCACTTCCTCGTCTCGGTGGACCAGGGGGACAAGGCCACCATCCGCTTTGGCAACGGCACCAACGGCCTGCCGCCCGCTGGCACCGTGGCGGTCGTGTACAAGACGGGCGGCGGCGCGGCCGGCAACGTGGACGCGGGCCGCCTCGTCGTCGTGGAGGGCAACTTCCGGGACGTGCACGGCCACGCGGTGCAGGTGGCCGTCCATAACCCCTCCCCCGCCTCCGGCGGCGCGGATAGGCAGACGGTGGCCTCCGCGAAGCTGCTCGTCCCCGAGAGCCTCCGGGCCCTGACGCGCACCGTCTCCCGCGAGGACTTCGAAATCAACGCCCGGCGCCTGCCCGGTGTGGCGCGCGCGCTCATGCTGACGTCCAACGAGGACGCCTCCATTCCGGAAAACGCCGGCATCCTCTACGTGGTGCCCCAGGGCGGCGGAGTCCCCACGCCCGCGCTCAAGGCCCAGGTGCTGCGGCAGGTGACGGAAGTCTACCCCTGCACCCTCACCTTCCAGGTGAGCGTCCAGGAGCCGGTGTACCTGCGCGTGGACGTCTCCGTGCGCCTCTTCCTGCGCCAGGGCGCTTCGGCCCAGGCCGTCTCCGCGCGCGTCCGCCAGGCGCTCGCCGCCTACTTCCGCATCAGCGAGCCGGACGGCACGCCCAATCCGCGCATCGACTTCGGCTTCAACGGCAAGGACGCCCAGGGCGTCCCGTCCGGCGAGGTGGCCTGGTCTGACGTCTTCAACGTCATCCGCGACGTGCCCGGCGTCCGGAAGCTGGGCGACTCGCGCATGGACTTGACGCTCAACGGCCTGCCTGCGGACGTGAAGCTAACGGTGCGGGAGCTGCCGGTACTCGGAAGCGTCACCCTGCAGGACGGGGACACCGGAGGGCTCCTCTGACATGGCCCTCCTGAACCCCAGCTTCGAGGACGCGGGCGGCCAGCCCGGCGAGGCTGCCCACTGGACACTGACGGCGGTGACTCGCCTCGAAGCCCTGGCGGGCTTCGGTGTGCCGGAGGAGTCCTGCGAGGACTTCGAGCGCTGGTACGTGTGGCGCGCCGCCCTCTCCGACGTCCCTGTGGCCCTCGCCTTCTTCGGCCAGCGCGAGGGCTTCGAGGCCTTCTCCCGAGGTTGGGACAACGACGCCTTCCTCTTCGAACTGCCGCCCGCGCAGCTCGTCCCGCACCGCTTCGAGGGGCAGGCCGTCGAGACATGGGGCCAGGAGCCCTTCCTCAAAGACTGGGGGGACGCAGCTTCCGTGGAGGGCCTCTTCAGCGAGTCGCCGCGGGAGGACTTCGAGCAGCGCTGGCACACCAACGAGGCCTACGCCTGGCGCTGGGAGGACGTGACGGCGCGCGTGGCCCTCTTCAGCACCACGCAGCCCACCGAGGACTTCAACACCGGGTGGCCTGCAGCCACCACGCAGTGAGGACACCATGGCACTCGCAGACTGGACCTACCTCAATGGCGGACTGGACATCGCCACCGTGGACAGAGGCGTGACGGCGGGCATTGCCCGTCCCCCGGGCGGCAGCAACTTCCTCTTCGCGTTCAACTCGCTGTCGGCGGCGCAGGGCGCTGTTGGCCTCTTCGCCAACCTCCCGGACTTCGCCCCCATGGCCAAGGGAGGCAGCATTCGTGGCTGCCTCCAGCGCGGGCCCGGTGGCGGCCCCACCGGCTTCTCCCCCTTCCTCTTCCTCTGCGGGCAGGGCACCTCCGTCAACGACTCCGCCTACCTCCTCGGACTCTCCGACGACGAGCCGCACCGGGTGGTACTGCGAAAGGGGGCGGTGGCCACGGGCCTGCCTGACGCGGACGGCCCCGGCGTCCTGCTGAAGTCCTCGGCTAGCTTCTCGCAGGGTGCCTGGCTGCACCTGCGCCTGGACGTCATCGTCAACGCCAACGGCGACGTCGTCCTCAAGGCCTTCCACAACGACTTGGCCGCGCACCCGCTCGGCACGCCTCCCGACTGGCAGCCCGTGCCGGGCATGGCCGCCTTCATCGACGACGCCCTCGGCATCAACTCCGGCAGCCAACCCCTCACCTCCGGCCGGGGCGGCTTCGGCTTCGCGGTAAAGGACGTCACGCGCCGCGCCTATTTCGACTCGCTCGAGCTGTCCCGGCAAGTGTGACGCCCATGGCCCTCACCGCCTTCACGAGCCGCCTCGGCCTGGGCCAGGGACGCATTCGTCCCCAGCGGGCCACGCCCGCCTCGGGCGAGTACCTCTTCGTCCTCGGCGACGAGGAGCCTGGGCGCCGCTTCGAGCTGGCTCCCGGGGACTATGCCGAGGTGACGCAAACCGTGGACGTCACCGGCGTGGACCTGGTCCGCGCCGCATTGCGCCTCCGTGTGCCTTCAGGCGCCCCGGCGGGCCTGGCCTGGGAAGCGTCCCTCGTCGTGGGCGGGGTGAAGTACGCCCGCTGCCTCGGGCGCCCCGGCCGCGAGCGCCTCGTCACGGACATGGCCGCCAACGTCTCGAAGCTCTCCGGCGTCCACACGGTGGGCGTCCGCCTGGAGCTCGTTTCCCCGTGAGGTGTCGCTATGGCCACGGTTGAGCTGCCCACCCTCTACGTCGACACCGTCTCCCTCTTCGCCGAGACGCGCCGCCCCCTCCTCCTCAACCGCGCTCCGGGCCCCGAGGAGGAGGACGTCCCCGTTGATGCCGCGCTGGAGCTGGAGCTGGTGGACGTCGGCGTAGACGGCATCGCCCGGGCGTCCACCCGCGTCTGGGTGGACGGAGTCCTCGCCTTCGCGGGCGGGACAGCGTCGAGGTGCAACCCGCCTTCGCGGGGCCGCTGGCGGCGGCGACGCAGACGGCGGACACCCTGCGTGTCGTGCTCCACCCGGCGGTGCCGCTGGCCAGCCAGGCCACCGTCTCCGTGCACGTCATCTCGGCCACGGCCGGTGGCGCGCACCTCCTCGACGAGACGTACACCTTCACCGTGGAGGACAGGACGGCCCCGCGCCTCGTGGGTGCGCAGGCCGTGGGGCCCAAGTCCGTGCGCCTCGCCTTCTACGAGTCTGTCCGGGTGCCGCCCTCGGCGTGCTTCACCCTCACCCCGCGCGGCGCGCCCGCCGTCCCGGTGGTTGTCACCGAGGCCGCAGCAGACGGCCTTCTCGTCCACTTCGCCCTCGACACGGAGCTGACGCCGGACGTGGTGTACGAAGTGCGTGTGGAGGGCGTGACGGACGCGCACGGCAACCTGGTGCTCGCCCCCTACCACCGCGCCACCTTCGCGGGTTTCCGGCCGGCCAGGCCGCCCTCTCGGCACTTCCGCCTCTGGGACATGCTGCCCCGCCACAACCGCCGCGACGACGTGACGGGCGACCTGCACCGCTTCGTGTCCTGCCTCCAGGAGGTGACGGACTTGCTCCTGTCCGACTTGGACGCCTTCCCCGACGTCTTCGACTTGGAGCGCGCGCCGGAGGCATTCCTGGACGCCATCCTCCAGGACTTGGGCAACCCCTTCGCCTTCGAGCTGGACGTCCTCGCTCGGCGCCGTCTGGCCGCCATCCTCGTGCACATGTACCAGCAGAAGGGCACCGCACTGGGCCTGCGCAACGCCATCCGCTTCTTCTTGGGCATCGAGGTGAGGGCCATCTCCCCCTTCGCCTCGGACACCCTCGTGCTGGGCGAGTCCGAGCTGGGCGTCGACTGGGTGCTGGGCCCTTCCGAGCGATTCGCCCGCTACGCCTTCAACGTCGAGGTGGACCGCCTTCTCACGCTCTCGGAGCGCCAGCGCCTGCGCGCCCTCGTCGAGTACCTCAAGCCCGCGCACACCCACTTCGTGGACATGGTGGAGCCCTTGCCGCCCATTCTCCCCGAGCACTGGGAGCTGGGACTCAGCGAGCTGGGCGAAACGACCGTCTTGCACTGAAGCTCGCTCAGCATGTCCCCGATTTCTCGCGCCCGGCCTTTGTCTTCCTCTGGAGGGCACAGGCATGAGCAACCGGCTGGATTTTTTCTTCAGGCAGAAGGTGACGGAGGCGGAGCTGGACTTGGCCTTCGCGCAGTTGGAGCAGGCCGACCGCAACCTCGCCTCTGACTTGGGCGTCCACGGTGTCATCTCCGGGGCCGTGCCCGCGCCGCACTCTCCCGTGCCCAACCTCTCCGTCGACCTGACGGCTCCGGGCCGCGCCTACGACAACCTCGGCCAGCGCATCTTCTTCGGCACCGGGCAAACGGTGGACTGCGCGGTGGACGTCTCCGGCATCCCCACCGACGTCTCCACCTCGGGCAGCGAGCGGTGGGTGGGCATCTTCCTGCGCTTCACCCGACTGCTGTCCGAGCCGCGCACGGACGGCAACTCCCAGCAGGTGTACTTCCGCCGCGACGAGTCCTTCGTGCTGGTGGTGCGCCAGGCGCCGGAGGGCCCCGTCGGCCAGGCGCCCAAGCCCGCCCTCCAGCCCGACGAGCTGCTGCTGTGTGACGTCCGGCGGCGCCCCGGGCAGACGCAGATTCTCGCCGCGGACTTGGACACCTCCCGCCGGCAGGCCTTCATCTTCGCCCGGGGCACCTCGGTGGCCGTGGAGAGCGGCACCTGGGACGTCCTGAGCCCCAGCACGGAGACGGTGCAGGCGACACTGGACGAGGTGGACGCCGAGTTGGCCGGGCACTTCTCCGGCGCCGCCCGGCGACACGGGGCTGGTGCCGTGGACTACGCGCCCCACGGATTCATCACCTCCACCACCGTGCAGGAGGCCGTGGACGAAGTCGCGGACAAGCTCTCCTCGGCCGCTGCTGGCACACCGGGCGCCTCCCGCGTGGGTGCGGACGCGGTGCCCGGCACGCCCAACCTCCTGCCTGCAGGCACCGTGGATGCGCAGCTCTCCTCGCTGCTGGGCTTCGTCAACGCCCACCAGGGCGCGGCCACGGGGGCCCACCACGCCAGCGCCATTGGCGCCACACCCCACGGCTACATCAGCGGCACCAGCGTGCAGGCTCAACTCCAGGAGGTCGTCACCCGCCTCGGCGAGACGACGGCAAACAGTCCCGGCGCCTCTCGTGTCGGAGGAGACGCGCTGGCCGGGACGCCCCACTCCCTCCCTGCCAGCAGCCTGCGGCAGCAGATGGCCGCGCTGTTGGGCTTCCTCAACGGGCACGTCACCCAGTCCGCCGATGCTCACGCGGCCTCCTCCGTCTCCGTCGCGGACGCGGGCAACCTGCTGACGGCGGGCACCGTCGAAGCGGCCCTCGCGGAAGTCCTCTCGACCTTCAGCGGCGGGCACTTCCGCGGCAACGAGACGTCGGCGGGCCAGCACAAGGCCATCCTCCAGCCCGTCCTGGGCGCCGGTCGCGTCCTTCTCCTCGACACCCAGGGCGCGGGCGCGCAGCCGCGCGGCTGCGCCTCTACGCCGACAGCGACTCGGTGTGGTTCACCCTCAACGCCGCCTGGAATGGGAGCGCCTGGGCCCGCGACACCACCGGGGCGGCGGCGGGCGGTTTCCGCCTCTCACGCAACGAGGCCGAGTTCCTCCATGACGCCAGCCTCACCGCCACCTTCGCCTCCTGGACGCGCACGTTGCGACTCCCGCTGAGTAGCACCGCCAGCAACACCTCCTTCGAGTTGGCGGGCAGCGTGCGCGAGGTGGGCCGGCTCGGCCTCCAGTACAGCAACAGCGACACTGTCGCGCATGACAGCCTGGCCGGCGGCGGCTCGGTGACGTTCCGCAGTCGCTTCCCCTCCGCGCCCTCCTCCATCACCCTCAGCCCCTACGCCTTCTCCGGAAGCTTCGTCGGCAATCCCACCGTCATGGTGCCGGACAAAGACGGCTTCGCCTTCTACAGCCACCAAAACCTCCCAGGCCTCGCCGCGACGTACTGGTTCGGCTCATACACCGCTGTCGCGTAAGGGCGCCCCCATGGCCATTCACGAAGTCACCACCGACGACGTACTTCAGCGCTGCGCCCGGTGCGGCAGTGGCAATCGCCTCTCCCTCGATACCCTGGAGGTCGGCGTCGCGCGTCGGGAGGACGTGGACGACAGCCTCGTCCAGCTCCCTCCCTGTCCCGCCTGCCGCTCCACCGAATTTCTCATCCGCGCCGCCGAGAGCGAGCCGGCGCATCCGGCGCCAGGGAGCTTCGGACACCTGCACCGACTCCTCGTCGGCCATGTCCACGCAGAGCTCGTCCAGCGCGGACGCCTGCATACGGTGCTCAAGCCCAAGGGGGGCGGCGCCAGGAAGGTGGCCGTGCATCCCCTGTCGCAGGAGGCTCGCGAGCGCTGGTTCCCGCAGGGCCTCCGAATCGCGGTGCTCGCCGACGAACAGCCCCGCGCCCCTGAAGAGTCCAGCCAATAGACACACACCACCAGCAAAACCAGACCCCACACCCCGAAGCAGTCCGAACATCACTCTTCTCGGTTTGCTATGCCTCGAAGATAGAGCATGTATGTCTTCGCGCGCACCCCACTGCGCGAGGGGAGACTCATATGTATATCGGCACCACCGCAATCTACCTCGGCGACGAAGTCCCCGGACACAAGCAGCAGGAGGTCCGCATCCTCGCGGTCCACAGCCGTGGACACGACGTCAAGGCTTCGGACCGCGTCGAGGTGGCCCGCCTCCTCCCGGATCGCACCTGCAGCCCCACGCGCGTCACGGTGCGCGCCGACGACCTGAGCTGCTTCTTCTACTTGATGGATGAATAGAGGCCGCGAGGCCACTCGTTGCCCGCCAAGCCGCACCGAATTCGCAGCACCGAAATCACCAGCACGCATTGGGAGAGACACATGTTCGGAACCGACACCACGTACCTCGGCAGCGAAATCCCCGGCCTCCGGGGGCAGAAGGTCCGCATCTTCGCGGTGCTGCGCGGCGCCCTTCGCCCCGACGCCAACCCGGACGCGGACGACTACTACGTGAAAGACGACGAGACGCTGGCGCGCCTCGGAGGCGTCACGGCCGAGGACTGCATCGACGCCGCCCCCGTCCTCCCGGACGGCACCACCCCCTTCGTCCATGTCGATCCACGCGCCATCGACTTGGAGTGTTTCGCGCACCTGAGCAAGCCTAGCGGGCAATGACTTGCCATACGCGCAAAACAGAGCGCGTATGCCTCACGCGCGCCGCCGAAGGCGCACGGAAAGACGAAACAATGACACCCCGCAAGCCCCGGCCCGCCAAAACCACGAAGCCCACCCCGGCGCCCGAAGAAACCCTCGAGCGCATTGCGCGCGAAGAGATGGACATCGAAACACTAAAGAGGCGCTGGAGCGACAGCCTCGACTTCCACAACGTGGGGGTAGGGGAACTGAGGAATGCCCTCGAAGCGGCCTACCAAGCCGGCAAGCGCGACGCCGGCAACACACCCAGCAAATAGCGCCTTCCCTCCCTCGCTCCAGGAGGGCCCCAGCAAATAGACACACACCAACAGCGAAACAGCTCCCTGCGCCCGTCACAGCCAGGGCGACCCCAAACCCTCTCCACTCGACTTGCTATGCCTCAAAAACAGAGCGCATATGCCTCGCACGCGCCTGCCCAAGGCGCACAGGGAGGACGAAACAATGACGCCCAGCAAGCCGCGCCCCAGCAGCCCCTCGAAGCCCGCCCGGGCGCCCGCAGAAACCCTCGAACGCGTTGCGCGCGAGGAGATGAACATTGAAACACTGAAGACACGCAACAGCGACAGCCTCGACATTTACGAAGTGGCGGTATGGCAACTGAGGGACGCCCTCGAAGCGGCCTACCAAGCCGGCAAGCGCGACGCCAGCAACACACCCACCAAGTAGTCCACCACCACCGACGCCCCGCCCAGCGGGGCAGCCGCGCACGAGGGCCGCCGGGCCGCCCCCGTGAACGGCAGACGTGTACCCACGGCCCGGAAAGGAAAACACCACCATGCCTCGCAACGCCGCACCGAAGACGACGAAGACGACGAAGACGACGAAGACGACGAAGACGAAGAAGCTGGAGTCCATGAACCTGACGGAGCTGCGCGCCCGGTACCGCGAAGTCGTGGGCGAGGAGACGCGCAGCCCCAACAGGACGCACCTCATCCGCCGCATCGAGGAGGCACTCGCCGCGAAGAAGCGGAGAAGCCCCACCCACCGGGCGACGGCCGCCACCCCCAGCGCGCCTCCGGCGCCTGCCGCACGGGCCGACACCCCGGCCGAGGGCACGCAGCCGGCTCCCCGTCGCGGGCGCTTCGCCAACATGTCGCTCGAGGAGGTGCAGGCGAAGTACCGCGAAGTCGTGGGACGCCCGACAGGCAGCAGCGACATCCCCTACCTCAAGTGGAAGATCCGGGAGGCGGAGGCCGGGCGCGTGCCGGTGGGCCCCCGTCCCGAGCGCGAGGTGAAGGTGGGCGAGGACGGCAAGCGCGTCATCCCCCTCTCCTTCGACGCGGAGGACTTGGCGGTCCTGGACAAGGCCTGGCGCGACGCGGGCATCCCGAGCCGGACTCGTTTCTTCAAG
>NZ_JBKGHJ010000039.1:0-29357 GCF_046520365.1 Corallococcus sp. 4LFB | reverse complement strand
CTGCGGGCGGCGGGACGCTGACTGGACCCCACGTCCCTGGATGCCGTGCGCCCGGACACGCACCTGGCGCTGGCGCTGGTGCCACCGGAGGGCCCCGGCCTGGAGGCCGGGGAGCGCTGGCTGTCGCTCCTGCGCGGGGACTGGCGCGTGGTGCGGGCTACTCGAACGGAATGATGGACAGCTTCGCGCCCGGCTTCACTTCCAATATCTCCTTGGCGCGCGCGGGCAGGTAGATGACGGTGTTGTCCAGCCGGGCCTGGCAGCGCACGGAGCGGAAGCGGTTGCGGCCGGACTCGCGCTCGGCGGCGACCAGCACGTCGTCGCCCTCCAGCTCGAAGTCCTCGTCCGCCAGCTTCACCGTGCGGTAGCGGCGCACCAGGGAGATGTCCGCCGTGTCCGCCTCGAAGTGCGGGCCGCCGTCGAACGGGTCGATGCGCTCCACGTACCGGAAGCCCACCCGCTCCAGCATCCGCTGCACGCCGCGCGTGGCCGGGCCCACCTCCCCCAGCACCTTCTGCACGCGGTCCGGGAACAGCGACGCGTAGATGTCCGACGAGGGGAACAGCTCCTTGATGAACTCCTTGTTCTGGCGGCTCAGCCGGTCGGCCTCCAGGTAGGTGAGCCCGGTGAACTTCTTCCCGCACGCCTCCCACAAGAGGCTGCGCCCGTCCGGGAGCAGCGGCGGCAGGAGCTCCGCCAGCACGCGCGGCCGGAACAGCCGCCGGTGCATGGCGATGAAGAGGAAGCGCACGAAGGACAGCTGCTTGCCGGGCTTGTCCGGCGTCGCGCGGTAGGGCGGGTCCACCACCAGGCCCCCAATCTCCGTGGGGCCCTCGTAGTTGTACGCGATGGACAGCACCTTGTGCCGCAGGTGCCGCGCCAGCGAGGCGGAGTAGTGCTCGCGCTCGCTCACCTCATAGTAGATGTGCGGCGCGTCATACGTCCCGTGCTGGGCGATGATCATCGACGTGCCGATGATGAGGTTGTTGCGCACGTCCTCCAGCACGAAGAGGTACTCGCGCTCGAACGGGTCCTTCACCTTGCCGGCGAAGCTCTTCACCGACTTGTCGATGATGGCCTCGAGCGTCTCCTCGTTGTTCGGCAGGTTGACCGTGTTCAGCACCGCGGCAAGACGCTTCAGGCCGGGCAAGTCGGTTTTCTGGACGTCTCGCAACACGAGCATGGGGCACGCAGAAGGGCGCCCCAGGAAGGGAGCGCCGGAAGGGCCCGTGACCTTACACCACGCCCCCGTCCCGTCAGCCCCCTGCATGCTCCCTTGTCAATGACGCGTTGCGTTCAGGACACCCCTCCCCCGTCCGCTCGCTGGGTACGGGCGGGCCGCGCCCGACGTGAAACATTGCTCAATCCAGGAGAGGGCCCGCCTGCCCGCATGCCCTGTTGTCAGGCGTCTGGGAATGGTTTGGCGGCGGAATGAAGACAGGGAATGATTGCTGCCAATCGCTGTCGAAGTTTGAAAGCAAAGCATCAAGCCTTCCCCCTCCCCCAAGGACTCCTCATTGAAAGCACTGCACCTCTGGCTCGCGGCTTGTCTGCTCCCGAGCCTCGCTGCGGCGGAAATCGTCTGGCGGGGCGATTTCGAGACGGGAAACCGTTCCCAGTACAGCACGGAACAGATGGTGAGCTCGGACCGGCTCCAGGTGGTGACGAGCCCGGTGTCGGAGGGCAAGTACGCCCTCAAGGCCACGGTGAAGCAGGGCGATGACCCCATCAACTCCAGCGGCAACCGCAATGAGCTGGTGTACCTGAGCAACGAGAAGGTGGGGTCGGAGTACTGGTACCGCTGGAAGGTGATGTTCCCGAACGACTTCCCCAGCGTGGACGCGTGGCAGCTCTTCACGCAGTGGCACCACGACGGGTGCTGCGGGTCGCCGCCGGTGGAGTTCTTCGTGAAGGGCGAGCTCATCCGCCTGACGCTGAACGACAGCGGCACGGTGTGGAGCACTCCGCTCAAGCGCGGCGCGTGGCAGGAGTTCATCTTCCACGTGAAGTGGTCCCCGGACGCGTCCGTGGGCTACGTGGAGCTGTGGCACAACGGCGTTCAGGTGCTGAAGAAGACCAAGGCCATGACGATGTTCTCTGGCCAGAACAACTACCTGAAGCTGGGGCTGTACCGGGCCGACACCATCTCGCCGGTGGGCGTCGTCTACCACGACGGGATGATCCAGGCGACGAGCCGCGAGGACGTGTTCCCGGTGGTGCAGCCGGAGCCGGACCCCGTGGTGGACGCGGGCACGCCGGCGGACGCGGGCACCCCGGTGGACCCGGTGGTGGACGCGGGCACGCCGGTGGATCCGGTGGTGGATGCGGGCACGCCGGTGGATCCGGAGGAGGAGCCGGTGGTGGACGCGGGCACGCCGGTGGACCCGGGCACGGGCACGGGCGTGAAGCCGTCTCCGCTGGACGAGGGCAACGTGGAGCTCCGCGGTGGGTGCTCCACGGGCGGTGGTTCGATGGCCGCGTTCTCGCTGCTGGGGCTCCTGGGCCTGGCGCGGGCGCGTCGTCGCCGGAGCTGAGCGGCAGGTGAAGGGCCCTCCCGCTCCGGTGCGTCCGGGGCGGGAGGCGGGTTGAAGGAGCCCGCGCTTCCATGCGAGGAGGCGCGGAATGACTCCTCCCCGGTGGATGTGGTGGCTGTGCTGCCTCCTGTTGTGGACCGCGTGCGCGGGCCCGGAGGTGCGAAGGCCGCGAAGCTACTCGCAGATCGCGATGGACTCCGCGACGGCGGGCTGTCTGCGCAACCCGGCGTGTGCGTCCCAGGTGGGGCAGGACGCCATCCTGCCGTGGCTGTCACGCGCGGCAGTCCGCGCCGCGGAGGCCGCGGCGGTGATGCGCCTGTGGGATGCGGCGGAGGTGGCCCGCGTGGAGCACGTGCTGGTGGAGTGCGCGAAGCGGGCGAACCTGGAAGTGAACGACCGGATGTTGGGGCCCGGGCAGCGGACGAGTCGCGCGATCTGCGAGGAGCAGGTGGTGGACGCGAACGGGCGGACGGTGAAGCGGGGCGTGCTGCTGGGGAACGCGAAGCACGAGGCGGCGCTGGCGTGCGTGCAGCAGGAGCTGGGGAAAACGGACGCGGGACGGTTCAGCCTGGAGCCGCGCTACCTGCGGGATGCGAAGATGGGCCGGACGCGGTGGTTGGATCCGGAGGAGGTGGCGCGCTGGCTGGCCGCCGGACAGTTCTTCCTGCTGACGGGGACCATCGCACCGGATGTGGTGCTGCACGCCTTGGGGAACCCGCTCCAGGTGCAGCGGGTCTATGACTTCAAGTTCCCGTGCCCGGTGACCAACTTTCCCCGATGGGACCCCTATCCTGACGGGCACCCGTTCGCTGCAAAGGAACAGGGCCAGCTCTATCAGCAGATGCTCAAGAGCGAGCAGAAGCCCCAGCTGGTATCTCCCAACTTTGGAGTCACGGAATGAGCCGGCCAGTCCCAACAATTCGTGAAGGCATCGACATCGAGGACCAGTGGGTGGTCCTCGTGCGGGAGGGGATCAGCATCGCGTTCTACATGCGGCAGCCCCACGAGGTGATGGCCTCGGCCGTGTGGCAAGCACTGGAGCGCTATCGTCTGGCCATCAGTCCGCGCCAGCCTGGCTGGTACGTAGACTCCTCGGGAGACTGGCAGCCTTTGGACTCCGAGGGTGACGCCGTCATGCGAAAGCGGCTGCTGGCAACCTCTGCATTGGTCGAGCTGATCGAGCGCCCCGACTCCGTGACGGGAATCGCTTTCAACTACCAAGGGCGGAGCAGCGCGGTGGTCGGCTTCGAGGAAGAGGAGCAGGAGCGTACCTGTGCCGTGGAGTTCCGGCTGCCCATCGAGTTCCTGGAGGAGCGGGGGCCGGAGTGGATCCGCTCGCTGGCCATCGACCTGGGGCGTGAGCTGCCCTGGAACTCAGGGCACGCGGGGCTCTCACTTGAAGTGGGCTCCTGGCCCCGGACCCTCACGCCGCGCCTGCGTGAAGTGACCCGGCGTCACCCGGGCTTCGACCTGAACCGGGCAGGCGAGCTGGCCCTCTCCCTGGGCACGAAGCTCCGTCCCCCTGCCTGGCTCACGTTCCTGGGGCCCCCGGTCCTGAACGAACTGGGCGGCGCGGAGGCACTCCGCTCCCGGCTGCATTCCCCATCAACCCAGGTCGAAGCCCTGTCCCCGGAGCGCGCCCTGGTGTCCCTGGGCCCTGTCCCCGAAGCCGGGGACCTGGAGTCCGGTGACACGCTGCCCGCGTACCGCGAGCTGGCCCGCGTGCTGGAGCCCTGGCTCTACGCGCACCAGGGGGAATGGGGCTTCTTCACCGAAGCCGAGGTCCGCCAGTGGGAGCGCCGCTTCCTCTGACCGCGCTGTGGCATCATCCCCGGCCGCCATGCCGCAGACGCCTCGCAAGGTCTCGCTCGTCCTGAGCTACCAGTACCCCGGCAAGTACGCCTTCACCGTGCTCGCCGGCGCCGTGGAGGCGGACCCCGCGCTCTCGGGCGTGTCGCTGCACTTCCCTCGCAACCGCGAGGACCTGCTGACCACCGTGCGCGAGCGCGTGGACGCGGGCGACACCGTCGTCGCCGCGTGGTCCTTCTACTCCGCCAGCTTCGGCCCCTCCGTGGAGGAGCTGACCTGGGTGCGCGAACGGCTGGAGGGCCGCGACGTGCTCTGCATCGCGGGCGGCGTGCACGCCACCGCCGAGACCCTCCAGACCCTCCAGGCCGGCTTCGACCTCGTCGCCGTGGGCGAGGGCGAACACACCCTGCGCGCCCTGCTGGCCCGCGTCCTCGCGGGCGAGGACCCGCGCACCACGCACGGCACCGCGCACCTCAAGGACGGCAAGCTCGTGCAGCACGGCCACGGCGAGGGCGTGCGCCTGGACGACTTCCCTCCGTTCGCCGCGAAGCACGTGAAGTTCGGCGCCATTGAGATCACCCGCGGCTGCATCTACGCCTGCCGCTTCTGCCAGACGCCCTTCATGTCCAAGGCGCGCTTCCGGCACCGCACCGTCGCCAACATCGCCCACTGGGCCCGGGAGCTGCGCCGCGCGGGCCGGCGCGACCTGCGCTTCATCACCCCCACGTCCCTGTCCTACGGCACCCCCGACGAGACCGTGAACCTGGCCGCCGTGGAGGAACTGCTCGCCGCCGTGATGGAGGCCATGGCCCCGGACGGGCGCATCTACTACGGCACCTTCCCCTCGGAGGTGCGCCCGGAGCACGTCACCCCGGAGGCCCTGGCGCTGCTCAAGCGCTACGTGGCCAATGACAACCTCATCATCGGCGGCCAGTCCGGCTCCGAGCGCATCCTCCAGGCCACCCGGCGCGGCCACGACGTGGAGACGGTGGTGCGCGCCGCGCGGCTCGCGGTGGAGGGCGGCTTCGTGCCCAACGTGGACTTCATCCTGGGCCTGCCCGGCGAGGAGCCCTCGGACGTGGACGCCACCCTGGACCTCATGCAGCGGCTGTCCGACCTGGGCGCCCGCGTGCACGGCCACACCTTCATGCCGCTGCCCGGGACGCCGTACCGCGACGCGGCCCCTGGCCGCCTGGACGCGCGCACCCGGCAGCGGCTGGACTTCCTCGCGTCCCAGGGCCGCCTGTATGGCCACTGGAGGGCGCAGGGCGTGCTCGCGGAGGCCATCGCCGCCCGCAGACAGCCGCGCGCCCGCTAGCCGCACCCGTTACACTCGCGCGATGGCTGAACAGACGCCTTACTGGCTCCTCATCTCCGTGCTCTTCAGCTCCCAGCCCCTCACCCCGGCGCTGGCGATGACGCTGCACGAGGCCGCCTTCGAGCTGTACTCGCGCGGCGAGGGCTCCCGCGAGGTGGCGGGCGATCTGCTCTCCGGCCGCGTGAACAACCTGCGCAAGGACGTGTCCCTGGGCGGCATCGCCGGGCCCGCCTTTGAAGCGGAGATCGAGACCGAGCGCGGCTCCGGCGTGGTCCGCTTCGTCCTCACCCGCCAGGGCCTGGAGATGATGAAGGCCCAGGCCCCCGCCCCCGCGGGTCCCGCGAAGCCGAAGTACCTCAACTGAGGAGGGGGCCCCCTGGCTGCCAGGCCGCTCCCGGAACGGCACCCCGTCACCACCTTGAGGGCTCAAGGGAGGAATGGCGGCATGGACCCCAAGGACGAATACCTCAAGAAGAGCGCCGGCATCCCGCTGGACCCCAGCAAGCAGAAGGACCCGGACGAGGACGGCGACCGGGTGCCCGCGGAAGGGCGCCCCGAGGAGCTCAACGACGTCACCGGGCAGAACGGCGGCCAGCGGACCGAGGCGGACGAGCCCTGGAACGACACGCGGCACCGGCACGACGGCATCCGCGACAAGTACAACGCCGACAGCGACAAGAAAAAGCCCTGAGGTCTCCCCCAGGGCTTCATGAAGTCAGCCGCCGTGAGGCACGGCCTGGGGCGAGGGACTACTCGCGCTCCAGGTCCACCTTCATGCCGCCCATGTGCAGGATGGACTGGGACAGGGACACCGACGACATGATGGCCAGGTCCTCGATGGCCTTCATCTCCTCGCTCTGGGGCTCCGCGCCCGTCTGCGAGGCCGCGGCCTGCTGCTGGGGCTGCTGACCCGTGACGTTCACCGGCGTGGAGGTCGCGCCCGCGGTGTAGGCGTTCACCAGCCCGCCGTGCGGCGTGGCCCCCATCTGCGCCAGCGCCGCCGACACCACGGAGCCGCCGGACAGCTGCGCGCCCGCCTTGGGCGCCTGCGCGGCCGCGCCCGACATCAGCGAGCCGAAGCGGCTGCCCGACACGGAGGAGGCGGTGTTCGTCGTGGCCGGCTGCACCCGCGGACCGGAGAGGGACGTGATGCGGTTCATGGCGGCTCCCGTCAAAGGCCCCGGTCGGCTTCCGGCACGCCTGGGCGTGCCTTGGGGGCTTCAAGTTCGTTCTCCCCATTATCGCCCGGGCCCCGGGGAAGTTGCCTCTCCCCATGGGAGAAAGGCGAAGGCCGCGAAATCCCGGGGGAATTCCCCTGGGACGTCGCGGCCTCCGGGCCTTCACCGCCGGGTGGGCGGATCCGCCGGGCCTAGAACTGGTGGGCCTCGGTGGACTCGTGCAGGGCCAGGGTGCTGGCGCTGCCGCCGGAGATCACCTCGGCGACCTGGTCGAAGTAGCCGGTGCCCACCTCGCGCTGGTGGCGCGTGGCGGTGTAGCCGTGCTTCTCCGCGCCGAACTCCGACTGCTGCATCTCGCTGTAGGCCGCCATGCCGCGGTCCTTGTACTGACGGGCCAGCTCGTACATGGAGAAGTTCAGCGCGTGGAAGCCCGCCAGGGTGACGAACTGGAACTTGTAGCCCATGGCGCCCAGCTCACGCTGGAACTTCGCGATGGTGCTGTCGTCCAGGTTCTTCTTCCAGTTGAAGGACGGCGAGCAGTTGTACGCGAGCATCTTGTTGGGGAACTGCTTGCGGATGCCCTCCGCGAAGGCCTTGGCCTGCGCGAGGTCCGGGGTGCTGGTCTCGCACCACACGAGGTCCGCGTAGGGCGCGTACGCCAGGCCGCGCGCGATGGCGCACTCCAGGCCGCCCTTGATGCGGTAGAAGCCCTCGCCCGTGCGGCCCGCCGCCTTGTCGATGAAGGCGTGGTCGTACTCGTCCGCGTCGCTCATCAGGAGCTTGGCGCTGTCCGCGTCCGTGCGCGCCACCAGCAGCGTGGGCACGCCCATCACGTCCGCCGCCAGGCGCGCCGCGGTCAGCGTGCGCACGAAGTGGCTGGTGGGCACCAGCACCTTGCCGCCCATGTGGCCGCACTTCTTCTCGCTGGCCAGCTGGTCCTCGAAGTGCACGCCCGCGGCGCCCGCTTCAATCATGCCCTTCATCAGCTCGTAGGCGTTGAGCGGACCGCCGAAGCCGGCCTCCGCGTCCGCGATGATGGGCGCGAACCAGTTGCGGTCCTTGCGCCCTTCCGCGTGGTCAATCTGATCCGCGCGGCGCAGGGAGTTGTTGATCTTCTTCACCACGGAGGGGACGGAGTCCGCCGGGTAGAGGCTCTGGTCCGGGTACATCTGGCCGGCGTTGTTCGCGTCCGCGGCGACCTGCCAGCCGGACAGGTAGATGGCCTTGAGGCCCGCGCGCACCATCTGCACGGCCTGGCCGCCGGTGAGGGCGCCCAGCGCGTTGATGTAGTCCTCCGTGTGGAGCAATTCCCAGAGGCGGCGGGCGCCCAGCTCCGCCAGCGTGTAGCTCACGCGGATGGAGCCGCGCAGCTTCTCCACGTCCTTCTCGGTGTAGTTGCGCTTGATTCCCTCGAAGCGCTGGGCGTGGAGCTTCGCGTGAGGGGAGGCATCGGAAGTGGTCGGCGTCGCGTCGTACATGCCAGGACTCCTCGGGCTGCGGTGAAGGGTTGAAGAAACGTCGGAACGTCGGTGCTTCGGAAAAGGCGTCAGGACTGAGGGTCGAGGGCCTCGTAGGCGGGCAGGGTGAGGAAGTCCTCGAAGGCGGGCGCGGTGGACAGCTGCTCGAAGAGGGCGCGGGACTTCTCCATGTGCGCCTGGCCGTAGCGCTCGACGGCGCCCTCGCGGCCCATCTGCGCCATCTCCTCCGCGAGCAGCTTGCGGAACAGCTCCTGGGTCACCTTGCGGCCGTCATCCAGCGTGGCGCCGTGGTGGAGCCACTGCCACACCTGGGCGCGGGAGATTTCGGCCGTGGCCGCGTCCTCCATCAGGTTGTAGAGGGGCACGCAGCCCAGGCCGCCCAGCCACGCGGCGGTGTACTGGATGCCCACGCGGATGTTGTGGCGCAGGCCCTCCTCCGTGCGCGTGCCGGAGGGCACCTGGAGCAGGTCCGCTTCCGTGATGCGGACGTCCTCGCGCTTGTTGGCCACCTGGTTGGGGCCCTGCATCTGCGCGTCGAAGATCTCCTTCGCCACGGGGACCAGGCCGGGGTGCGCCACCCAGGTGCCGTCGTGGCCGTTGCGGGCCTCACGCAGCTTGTCCGCGCGGACCTTGGCCATCACCGCGTCGTTGGCGGCCGCGTCGCCCTTGATGGGGATGAAGGCGGCCATGCCGCCCATGGCGTGCGCGCCCCGGCGGTGACAGGTCTGGATGAGCAGCTGCGAGTAGGCGTTGAGGAAGCCCTTGTCCATGGTCACCTGCCCGCGGTCGGGCAGCACCACGGACGCGTCGGACTGGAGCGTCTTGATGAAGCTGAAGATGTAGTCCCAGCGGCCGCAGTTGAGGCCGGCCGAGTGCTCGCGCAGCTCGTAGAGGATTTCGTCCATCTCGAACGCGGCGGGCAGCGTCTCGATGAGGACGGTGGCCTTGATGGTGCCGCGCGGGATGTCCAGCTCGCTCTGGGCCAGGTGGAACACGTCGTTCCACAGCCGGGCCTCCAGGTGGCTCTGCATCTTGGGCAGGTAGAAGTAGGGGCCCGTGCCGCGCTTCAGCTGCTCGCGCGCGTTGTGGAAGAAGAAGAGGCCGAAGTCGAAGAGGGCGCCGGAGATGGGCTTGCCGTCGATGCGCACGTGGCGCTCCGGCAGGTGCCAGCCGCGCGGGCGCACGAAGAGGACGGCGTGCTTGTCGTTGAGCGCGTAGTGCTTCCCGTTCTCCGCCGTGAAGGAGATGGTCTTGCGCACGGCATCGCGCAGGTTCAGCTGGCCGCGCACCACGTTGTCCCAGGTGGGGCTGTTGGCGTCCTCGAAGTCCGCCATGAAGACGCTGGCGCCGGAGTTGAGCGCGTTGATGATCATCTTGCGGTCCACCGGCCCCGTGATCTCCACGCGCCGGTCCTGCAGGTCCGCGGGCACCGGGGACACCGTCCAGTCGCCCTTCCGGAGGTCCGCCGTCTCCGGCAGGAAGTGCGGGCGCTCACCCTTGCGCCAGGCCTGGGCCACCTTCTTGCGCCGCTCCAGCAGGGCCTCCCGCCGCTCACCGAAGGTGCGGACCAGCTTCGCCACGAAGGCCATGGCGTCCTGCGTCAGCACCTGCGCGTAGTCCGGATGCCACGCCCCCTCCACGGTCACGCCGGGGCCGAAGGCCGGGGGGTTCTGGGAGGTGTTGGCGTCCATGTCGGCTCCTGACGAGATGCGTTGTAAAAGCGGTTCGACGGGCTGAAAGATGCTCCCATCGTCTAGGGATGGGAAGCCTTGGTCAATCAGAACCTGCTTGCCTGTAAGGCTGTCAACATCAACTGGATTAAATCTGTAAATCCACTGACGCAGCCGGACATAACCCCCCGGAATCACGTCGCCGGAGGGGGACGGCAATCAACGCGCGGTGGGTTGCGTAGGTAGGAATGAGACCCCCCTGTGCCAAGCGGGGGCCTGACGGAGAGGTCACCTCATGGACGTCACGACACGTTGCAGGGCTTGTTCGAGGGAGCTGACCGGGGAGGCGAAGCGCTGCCCGCACTGCCGTGCGCGGACGGTGCCGATGCACCGGGGCGAGGGGCGGGCGCTCCTGGGCGTCTGCGCGTCGCTGGCCCGCGAGTTGGACGTGGATCCGGCGCTGGTGCGGGTGGCGTTCGTGCTGATGTTCTTCGCGTCCGGGGGGATGAGCGCGGGGCTGTACCTGCTGCTCTGGGCGTTCATCCCGGCCAGGGCCTACGGCCGGGCCCCGCTGCAGGGGCCGCTGGACTGGGTGTCCAAGGTGGCGAACGCGCCCGTGGACGACGACACGCCCCGCTGGGAGAAGCGCGTCTGACGCGGTGGCTGGCTGGCGCGTCCGGCTAGACGCGCCAGACGCCGGCCACGGACTCCATGCGCTCGGCCACGCCGCGCAGGGCGACCGTCATCCGCTGGGTGCCGTGCATGGCCTGGAGGGTGTCGTCCATCATCCGGGACAGGTCCGTGACGGCCATGAAGATTTGAGCGATGCCGGCGTTCTGCTGGATGACGGCGGCGGCGATCTGCTGGGCCGCGGACGCGTTGTCCTGGATGATGTCCGTCAGCGCGCGCAGGCTCTGGCCGCTCTCCCGCACCTGGGCCAGGCCGACCTCGGAGCGGCGCTGTCCCTCCTCGGAGAGGGCCACGGTGTCGCGGAGGCTGCCGCGGATGGCCTCCAGGATGTCGCGCACCCGGTCGGTGGCATGGATGGATTGATCCGCGAGGCCGCGGATCTCCCGCGCCACCACGCCAAAGCCCTTGCCATGCTCGCCGGAGCGGACCGCCTCGATGGCCGCGTTGAGCGCGAGCATGTTGGACTGGTCCGCCAGGTCCTTCACCGTCTGGGTGATGCCGCCAATCTGCTGCGTGCGCTCGTGCAGGGTGGAGATGCCCTCGGCCAGGCGCGCCCCGTGGTCGCGCAGCTGCTCGAAGCCGTCCAGGCTGGCGTCCAGCGACAGCTGCCCGGAGTCGCCCGTCTCGCGCGCCCGCGCCACCAGCGCGAGCACCGCCTGCGAGCGCTCCGCCGCGAGCTGCGAGGTCTGTTGGATCTCCTTCGCGGTGACCTGCGTCTCCTGGATGGCGGCGCCCTGCCGGGTGAGGATGCGCTCCTGCTGCTCGGTGGCCTGCGTGAGCTCTCCCACCGTCTGCCCCAGCACCCGGGTGGCCTGCTGGAGGCTGGTGGTGGACTCGCGCAGGTGGTCCATCATCCGGGAGAAGGCGGAGGCCAGCTCGCCCACCTCGTCCTGCTGGCCGCAGGACTCCACGCGCTGGGTGAGGTCGCCCTCGCGCACCACGCGGGTCACCAGCTCACACAAGGTGGTGATGGGCCGGGTCACGCCGCGCGCCAGGGCCCAGGCGGCCAGCACGGCCAGCACGAGGAGCGCGGCCACCGCGAGCAGGCTGAGCTGGAGGAAGCGCCTGAGGGGCAGGAAGGCCTCTTGCGCGTCCAGCGCCGCCACGAAGCGCCAGCCCTGGCTTCCGCTGAAGTGGGCGGTGTCGTCGCGGGCCTCGGCCCGGACGGCGTCCACGAGGGCCGGCGCGTTCGCCGCCCGGGAGCTGAAGAGGCGGCCGCCGTCGGGCGCGAGCACCTCCAGGGTGAAGGTCCGCTGTCCCCGGTCCCGCGCGCGCTGGAGCGCGCCCGCGACCACCTCTTCCAACTGGCCCCAGTCGTACGCGGCCAGCAGCACGCCCACGCGCGCGCCGGAGATGGGGCTGAGCACGGGCAGGGCCAGGGGCATCACCGGGCGGGCGAGGAAGGGGTCCTCCTTCGTGAGGGCGCGCGTGAGGACGGCGGGGTCCAGCCGGTCCTCCAGCGCGGTCTGGAACCAGGGCGCGGCGAGCACCTCCTGCTCGCGGCCCGCGAAGGCCTGGCGCAGCTCCGGCCGGCTCACGGAGACGGCGCGCCCGTCAGGGGTGAACAGCACCAGCCCCGCGAAGCTGGTGTGCCGGCCGTTGAGGGAGGCGAGCACCGCGTCGCTCTTGGCGTAGGTGTCGAAGAGGAGCGCGCCGCGCACGATGGCGTCCTCGGTCCACGCGCGGGCGTTCGCCTCTCGCTCGCGCAGGGACGCCTCGATGAGGTCCCGCAGGCCGTCCGCCTCCACCTGGAGGACGCCGTGCACCTGCTGCTCCAGGTTGCGCCGGATGACGTGGACGCCCACCGCGACGACGGGGGTGAGGGCCGCGACGAGCAGCAGGCAGACCCACAGCGTGAGGCGGCCCCGCAACTTCAAACCGGACAGCAGGCGCATGCGCGAAGACCCTGGGAGGAGGCGGTGGGGCGTCACAGGTCGAGCAGGGACAGGCCCACGGTGAGCGCGCCGATGACCTGGGCGCCGTCGCGGACGGGGAGGGACACCTGGATGACGTAGGCCTGGGAGGACTCGTCGAAGAACGGGGCCTCGCGCAGCACGGGGCCGCCCCGGCCTCCGGCGTAGGTGAGGCGCCACTTGGCCTCGTCCCCCTGCCAGTAGTCGGACGTGCGGCGGCTGGCGCAGACGAGCGCGCCCTGGTCGTCCATGGTGAAGGCCTCCGCCATCGCCGGGCCCAGCCGCTCCCGCAGGCGGTGCAGCGCGCCCGTGCACGGGGCGTCCAGCACGCGCTGCTTGAGGGGGGTGAGGGCCGGGGTCTCCATCCACTCCGCGTCCTGCTGCTGGATGGTGGCGAGCGGCGTGCGGCGCGCGTTCTGGGCGCGGATGGCCCGCACCACCTCCGGGTCCTCCGCCAGCCGCCGCAGGTGCGGCATCACGCCGTCCACCTTCTGGAGCTGCGCGACGCCGTCGGGAGGGAGCCGACCCCCCACGGCCAGCGCCAATCCCATCCACATCATGGACATGCCCAGACGCCCCCCAAGGCCGTGAGAACGATTGAGAAAAGTGTGTCACGGAACCGCTCGTCCCGTCACGCAGGCAGGCGTGATTTGAATTATTCAAAGTAAGCCTGTTTTCAAAGGCTCCAGGGCGGCCAGCACTGCGCGGGCCTGTCTTCCTGCTCCCGTGTTCCGGGCATGAGGTCAGGCGTCGGCTTGAGGATGTCAGGGGTAGGGGGCATCCTTGCGCGCATGGGCGATGGAAACGGGAGCGGGAAGGGGAAGTCGGTGACGTACGCCGTCCTGGAGGACGTGCCGCCGACGAAGGTGGGGGAGATCATCGAAGGGGAGCTGGTCGTCAGTCCGAGGCCGGCGTCTCCCCACGCGCGGGCGGCGTCGAAGCTCGGCGGGTGGCTGGATGGGCCATTCGACGAAGGCAGTAATGGCCCCGGTGGGTGGTTCATCCTGGATGAGCCGGAGCTGCGCTTCGCGGGAACAGGGGATGCGCTGGTGCCAGACCTCGCGGGATGGCGCCGCGAGCGGATGCCGCACATGCCAAGAACGCCTGTCTTCTCCTTGGCGCCGGATTGGATTTGCGAGGTGTTGTCACCGTCCACCTACCGATGGGACCGGGGCCCGAAGATGCGCGTCTACGCGCGGGCGGGCGTGGAGTGGCTGTGGTTCATCGATCCACTGGCGGAGGGGTTGGAGATCCACCGCCTCCAGGACGGCCAATGGCGCTTGCATGAGGTGCACCTGGGAAGTGGAACCGTGAATGCCGTTCCCTTCGATGCGGTGCCCTTGAGCCTGGGCAAGCTCTGGATCCGGTGACGGCTCAGGGCAGCTTCGGCCGGATGATGCGCGGGGCGTCCGGGTTCACGTCCAGCAGGCGCACGGTGTCGCCTTCGTGCACGGTGCCGGGCTTCAGCACTCGCGCGAGCTGACCCCTCCGGCCCCAGCTGTCCTTCAGCAGGCCCGGGCGCAGGGCGTCCAGCTTCCAGCAGGGGACGCAGGGCTCGGTCAGCTCCACCACCACCGCGTCCCCCAACGCCAGCCGCTGTCCCGGCGGCAGCGCGTCCAGGGACAGGCCCTCCACCAGCACGTTCTCCTTGAGCGCGCCCTCGGGCACGTCCAGCGCCGCGCGCTGCGCTTCGTCCATCAGCAGCAGCTGGCGCTTGTGGCCCACGGCGCGCCGCTGGTGACGGTCGCCCTCGAAGCCGTGCTGCTCCACGGCGTGGGCCTGGGGGACCCGGCGCATGGGCGTGCCCCGCTCCTGGGCCAGGAAGAGGGCCTTGATGATTCCAGGGGTGCTCACGGCGTGACACTAACGCCGGAACGCCCCGGGTGAGCGGGCGCCCCGTCCGTCTCCTCCCTCACCGAGCGTTGGGGATGCGGCATCCGCCCGCCACTCCGTCCTGCCAGGGCAGGGCGACGGTGTTAATCGCGCGGGACATCGTTGCTGTCCCGGAAAGGCCCCACCGTGAGCACGAAGAACGTTCGCATCGAGAAGGACACCTTCGGTCCCATCGAAGTCCCCGCCGACCGGCTCTGGGGCGCGCAGACCCAGCGCAGCCGTCAGAACTTCGCCATCTCCTCGGAGCGCATGCCCCTGGCGCTCGTGTACGCGCTGGTGCTGGTGAAGAAGGCCGCCGCGCTCGTGAACCAGGAGAACGGCTCGCTGTCCAAGGAGAAGGCCCAGGCCATCGTGAAGGCCGCGGATGAGGTGCTCGCCGGCCAGCACGACCAGGAGTTCCCCCTGCTGGTGTGGCAGACGGGCAGCGGCACGCAGACGAACATGAACTGCAACGAGGTGCTGGCCAACCGCGCCTCGGAGCTGCTGGGCGGCGAGCGCGGGGAGGGGCGCAAGGTCCACCCCAACGACGACGTCAACAAGGGCCAGAGCTCCAACGACGTGTTCCCCACCGCGATGAGCGTGGCCGCCGTGGAGGCCGTGGTGAAGCAGGTGCTGCCGGAGCTGGTGGCCCTGCGCGACGTGCTGGCCCAGAAGTCCCAGGCCTTCCAGGCCATCGTGAAGATTGGCCGCACGCACCTGCAGGACGCGACGCCGCTCACCCTGGGCCAGGAGTTCAGCGGCTACGTGGCGCAGCTGGACCGCGCGAAGGGCCACATCGAGGCCGCCCTGCCGCACCTGCTGGAGCTGGCGCTGGGCGGCACCGCCGTGGGCACCGGCCTCAACGCGCCCCCGGGCTACGCCGAGCGCGTGGCGGCGGAGATTTCAAGGCTCACCGGCCACGCCTTCGTCACCGCGCCCAACAAGTTCGAGGCGCTGGCCGCCAACGACGCGTTGGTGCAGGCGCACGGCGCGCTCAAGGGGCTGGCGGCGGTGCTGTTCAAGGTGGCCAACGACATCCGCTGGCTGTCGTCCGGGCCTCGCTCGGGCATCGGGGAAATCAACATCCCGGAGAACGAGCCGGGCAGCTCCATCATGCCGGGCAAGGTGAACCCCACGCAGAGCGAGGCGCTCACCATGCTGTCCGCCCAGGTGATGGGCAACGACGTGGCCATCTCCCTGGGCGGCGCGTCCGGCAACTTCGAGCTCAACGTCTTCAAGCCGCTCCTCATCCAGAACTTCCTGCAGAGCACCCGGCTGCTGGCGGACGGCATGCGCAGCTTCCGCCTCAACTGCGCGGTGGGCATCGAGCCCAACCTCCCGCGCCTCCAGGAGAACCTCCAGCGCAGCCTGATGCTCGTCACCGCGCTCAACCCGCACATCGGCTACGACAACGCGGCGAGGATCGCCAAGACGGCGCACAAGCAGGGCAAGACGCTGAAGGAGGTGGCGGTGGAGCTGGGGCTCGTCACCGCCGAGCAGTTCGACCAGTGGGTCCGCCCGGAGAAGATGACCGGGAACCTGTAGGCGCCCCTCCGACCCGCCCAAGCGTGGGACAGCGCACGCTCCCGCAAGAAGGGGGGAGCGCGCGCGCGGGGGGACGATTAGGGTACGGGGGCCATGAACGTCCCCTTCGTCATTGAGACCACGCACCGCGGCGAGCGGGCGTACGACCTCTACAGCCGTCTGCTCAAGGACCGCATCATCCTCCTGGGCACGCCCATCAACGACGATGTGGCCAACCTCATCGTCGCCCAGCTGCTGTTCCTGGAGTCCGAGGACCCGGACAAGGGCATCAACCTCTACATCAACTCGCCCGGTGGCTCCGTCACGGCGGCGCTCGCGATGTACGACACGATGCAGTACGTCAAGTGCCCCGTGTCCACCATCTGCGTGGGCCAGGCGGCCTCCGCGGGCGCGCTGCTGCTGCTGGCGGGCTCCAAGGGCAAGCGCTACGCCCTGCCCAACAGCCGCATCATGATCCACCAGCCGCTGGGCGGCGCGCAGGGTCAGGCGACGGACATCGACATCCAGGCGAAGGAGATCCTCCGGCTGCGCACGTACCTCAACGGCCTGTTCGTGAAGCACACGGGCCACACCATCGAGCGCATCGAGAAGGACACCGAGCGCGACTACTTCATGAGCGCCGAGGAGGCCCGGCAGTACGGCCTCATCGACGAGGTCGTGGAGCGCGCCTCCGGCGTCCCGGCGCCCAAGTAGGTTCCATTCCAGCGGGGACCGGAGGAGCAGGCCCCGCGCCATTCCTCCGGGCGGGCATGCGAAGGGCAGCGGTTTCGCAAGCCGCCCCGCAGTGCGGCTTGACGGAGCCATGTCCAGTGTTCGGGTATGGTCCCCCGCCTCCTCGCCGCCGCTCTGTTGCCTGCCTTCCTGGCGGGCATGGGTTGTGCCACCGGCCCGACGGGCCGCACGCCCGTTCCCCCCAGCTCCCAAGCGGTCCAGGAGGAGCTGGGCGAGCGAAACGTCGTCGACGCGGGCGCGGAGTACGCCCGGCAGAACGGCCTGGTGCTGGCGCAGAGCGGCCAGGCGGTGCGCATCCGCCCCAACTTCTGGCGGATCCGCTTCGCGCTCCCGGAGGAGGGCTCCGGGAAGTTCCTGGAGCTGGACTTCGACGAGCTGGCGCAGCAGGTGACGGGGGTACGGCGCCTGGACATCAACTCCGCCCAGCCGCCCATCCCCCGCACGTCCCTGCCCAGCGAGTCGAGCCCCGCGACGGGCGGCTCGGGTCCCCAGTGAGGGTTACGGCCGCCGGGGGTGACGCGGTCGAGCGCCGGGGCCTGCAGCGGCGCGGCCTCCGAGCTCTTCGCGGCGAGGGAGGCCTCCAGCGGGTGGTCGCGGCCTGGGTGACACAGGAGCGTGGACTCAGGAGCGGGAGGGCTCCAGGCACATGACCAGCTCCGCGGCGCCGCCCACGGAGCCCCAGAGCACGGCCTCCTGGTCGAACAGCCGGCCGATGCGCCGGGCTTCGTCGCGGGACAGGCCGGGGACGAAGAGGCTCTCCTCGAACCAGCGCCGGTCGTCGGCCACGCCCACGGCGGACACGCTCGGATGTCCCCAGGCTTCGAGCAGCGCGATGAGGCGCTGTTGAAGGCGCGCGTTGGTGCGGGGCGGGCGCGCATGCGCGCGGGGATTCCACGCGGTGATGAAGGCCCAGGCGGTGAAGCCGTGCGCGGTGAGCGCGGCGTCCAGCGCCGGGTGCAGGGCGTCCACGCGCAGCACGTGCTTTCGGTTGCCGACGAGCGCGTGCGGGCGCACGACGTAGGCCGTGGCCTTGAAGGCCGCGTGCAGTGAGTCACTCAAGCGGGGTCGCGACCGTCGCTCCCACGCCCAGCGGGGTGGTTACGCCCGGTGGAGGCGCGGGCTGCGTTGGCGCCTCCCGCGGCGCGGAAGCCACCGTGCTCGGCGTGCCCTTCGGGCTCGCTCCCTGTGGCGGGCCCGCCGCCGGAGGGTTCGTGCCCTGCGGCGCTGCCTGCGGAGTCGCGGCCGGCGCGGTCACGGGGGTGGGTGCTGGCTGCGCGGTCGTGGCCGCTGACTTCGCGCCCTGCGGGCTCTCGGTGGCGGGGACCGGGAGCAGCGGCAGCGCCGGGTGCCCTCGCGGAGCTTGGGCGGAATCTGGCTGGCCACGATGGGCGCCTCCTCCGCGGTCTTCCACGGACGGTCCGGCCACCAGCGCTCCACGGGCGGCGGCGCCAGCGCGAGGAAGTCCTGCCCGGGCCGGGGCGCGGTGATGCCCACGCCGTCGTGCTTCGCGGCCACCAGCGAGCGCTCGATGGGCTCCGTCCAACCGTGGTACGCCAGCGTCACCAGCCCCCAGTGCACCGGCAGCATCAACCGGCCCTGCACTAGCCGGTGGGCCAGCACCGCCTGCTCCGGCCCCAGGTGCCAGTCCGGCCAGCCCGCGCCGTACTGGCCCGTTTCAATCATCGTCAAATCGAACGGCCCCAGCTTCGCGCCAATCTCCTCCATCGCGGGGAACAGGCCCGTGTCGCCGGAGTAGTAGACGCGGTGCCGCGGCCCCACCAGCGCCCAGCCCGCCCACAGCGTCTTGTCCTGCTGGAGGAACCGGCCGGACGCATGCCGCGCGGGCGTGGCCACGATGTCCAGCCCCTTCACCTTCGTGCGCTCCCACCAGTCCAGCTCCACGATGCGGCTGGCCGGCACGCCCCAGTATTCCAGGTGCGCGCCCACGCCCAGCGGCACCACGAACGTGGTGTTCCAGTCCTTCATCGCCGTGATGGTGGCGAAGTCCAGGTGGTCGTAGTGGTCGTGCGAAATCACCACCGCGTCGATGGGCGGCAGCGCGTCCAGCGCGATGGGCGCGGGGAACCAGCGCTTCGGGCCAATCCACTCCAGCGGCGACGTGCGCTCGCCCCACACGGGGTCCGTGAGCACGCGGTGCCCGTCCACCTCCACCAGCGTGGACGAGTGCCCCATCCAGGTGACGCGCAGCCCGTCTTCCGGCGGCGTGGCGAAGCGCTTCGGGTCGATGCGGTCCACCACCACCGGCATCCGGGGCGTGTTCTCCGGGCTCGCGTGGAACAGGTCCGACAGCGTCCGCTCCCAGTTGTTGAGGATGGGCTGCGGGTTCACGAACCCCCCGCCCTGCCACTGCGGCGAGCGCGCCATCCGCGCCAGCCGCGCCCCTTCCGGCGCCTTGCCGAACGCACGCCACCCGTCGATGACGACGATGCCCAGGAACACCGCCAGCAGCAGCAGGGCCCACCCCAGCAGGCGCAACAGCCGGCCGCCCAAGGACGGCCGCTGGCCGTGGGAGGGAAAGGCCGTGCGGAAGGCCTTCTGTCGGGCCTTGTCCGCGGCCCGCATGGGTCCCGCGTTCATCCTCATCCCCGGACCCTGAAGGCTCCGGTGCATGGGTGTCAATGGGGAGACGTTTCGATGGTGCCCGGTTTTTCCTGACTCCGGCGGCGTCGCCCCCGACCCGTGGCCGTTCGGCGTGCCGCCGGGTCAGGGCGCCTCAGGGGTCCGGCGGGACGACCTTGAACCCGCGCTGGAGCAGCGGGGCCAGCCGGTCCGTGAGGTCCCACGCCTCCACCAGCCGGCCGTCGCGCAGCCGGTACAGCGAGTCCCCGTGGAACGTGAGCGGGCGGGACTTGCCGTCGTGGGTGGGCGGGCCCTGGGTGTCCGTGCCCGTCGCGCGCCAGCGCACCAGCACCCAGTCGTCCTCCGCCATCACGTGGAGCAGCTCGAACTTCAGGTCCGGGAAGAGGGTGAACCCGGCTTGCGCCTGGGTGCGCACCACCTCCGGGCCGCGCAGCCCCTGGGGCGCGCCCTCGGAGCGGTCCACGAAGTCGGCGGCGACGTACTCCGGGATGCGCTCCAGGCGCTTCTGGTTGTAGATCTCCTCGGTGAAGAGGCGGGCGCGCTCCTTGTTGGACTCGCCCACCAACAGGGCCCGCTCCGCCGGGGAGACCGTCGCGCAGCCGGTCAGCCCCACGAGCCCCACCACCACCCACGACACACAGGTCCTCATGACGCTCGGGAATCTGCCGGGCCCGCACGGGCGCTGTCAGCCGCCGTGTCGTCGAACCGTTCACCGCCGGGCGCCAGCCGCCCCAGGCCAATGGGCGCCGCCAGCAACGTGTCCGGAATCCCGAAGGCGTCCACCAGCCCCACGGCGTCCGGGCGCAGCTCCTCGCACAGCTTCACGCGCTCCTTGCGGATGGCCTGGGCCTTGGGGCCCTCCAGCCAGCCGTGCTCCAGGAACCAGCCGCTGGCGGACTCCAGGCAGGACAGGCCGAAGAGGTCCGCCATGCGCCCCAGCACCGGCTTGAGCGACTCGTCCTTCACCGCCGCCACGCCGCGCAGGAACTGCTCCAGCACGATGCGCTCCACGCTCGCGTGCGCCAGGGCCAGCAGGTGCGCCTGCACCTGGTTGAAGGCCTCGAAGGCCTCCACGCCCGCGGTGAGCCGCTTGCGGATCCGCTTGGACACCGACGCGAGCAGGGCCTCCTCGCGGAAGCGCAGGGCGCGCAGCTGGAAGTCGCTGTCGCGCAGGTGGTCCGTGTCCGTGCGCCGGCCGGCGATGGGGTTCCGGTCCGTGATGACCGTCGCGGCCTGGTCCACGATGAGGCGCAAGACGGCGAAGACGCGGTCGTCCTCGAAGCGCTGGCGGTAGCCCGTGAGCAGGCCCTTGGCCACCAGCTGCATGAGCACGGTGTTGTCGCCCTCGAAGGTGGTGAACACGTCCGTGTCCGCCTTGAGCGAGGCGAACCGGTTCGCGGTGAGGTAGCCCTGGCCGCCGCAGGCCTCGCGGCACTCCTGGAGGGTGGCGGTGGCGTTCCACGACGCGTAGGCCTTCAGGCCCGCGGCCAGCGCCTCCACCTCGCGCGCGTCGTCCTCCGTGCGGTGGACGTAGCGGTCCACCAGGTACTCCAGCGCGAAGTCCACCGCGTACGCCTTGGCCACCAGCGGCAGCAGCCGCAGCTGGTGCGACTGGTGGTCCAGCAGGCGCACCTCCGGAGCGCCCTGGGGGCCGAACTGGCGGCGCAGGTCGCCGTAGCGCACGGCGATGGTCAGCGCGCTCTTGGTCGCGCTCAAGGACGCGCACGCCACGCTCACGCGCCCCGCCACCAGCGCGCCCAGCATGGTGAAGAAGCGCTTGGAGTCGCCGGTGATGGAGGACGTGTACTCGCCTCCTTCCGTCACCTGGCCGTAGCGGTCGAGCAGGTTGTCGCGCGGCACGCGCACGTGGTCGAACCACAGCCGGCCGTTGTCCACGCCGTTGAGGCCCAGCTTCTCGCCGCAGTCCTCGATGCGGATGCCCGGCAGCACCTTGCCGTGCGCGTCGCGCAGCGGGACGAGCAGCGCGTGCACGCCCAGCCGCTCCCCGTCCACCTCCAGCTGCGCGAACACGGTGGCGATGCGCGCGTGGCGGGCGGCGTTGCCGATCCACTCCTTGCGCGCGGTCTCCGACGGCGTGTGGAGGACGAACTCGCCCGTGGCCGCGTCGTAGCGGGCCACCGTCTCGCAGTCGCGCACGTTGGAGCCGTGGCCCAGCTCGCTCATCGCGAAGCAGCCGGGCAATTCCAGCGAGGCGACCTTCGGCAGGTACTGCTGGTGGTGCCGCTTCGTGCCCAGGAACAGGATGCTGGAGCCGAACAGGCCGAAGTGCACGCCCGCCTTGATGACGAGGCTCAAATCGAAGAAGGCCATCGTCTCGAACGCGGCGATGAACGCGCCCAGGTCCCCGCCGCCTTCACGCCCCTTGGGGAAGGCGAGCTGTCCCAGGCCGTCGTTGGCCAGGTGCTTGAGCCAGTCGAAGACCTGGTCGCGGTAGGCGGTGGTGGAGAGCCCTTCCTTGTAGCGGAAGTCCGCGTCCTCCAACCACCCGCGCACCCGCTGGCGCACGTCCGAGTAGGTGCGCTCCAGCACGGCCGTCATCGCCGTGGGGTCGAACGAGGCCGCGTGCGAGCGGGGCTCCGCGCGCGGGACTCGCGACGCATTGGGCACCAGGGAGCGCACCGCCTCCTTGCCGTCCACGCCCAGCGTGGCCTCGATGGAGGCCAGGGCCTTGCCCAGCTCCGCGGCGGGGATGTTCAGGGGCGCCTCCCCCGCGAGCGCCTGGGCCAGCTGCACGCCCAGCTCCGCCAGGTTCTGCTGCTGACTGTTGGCCAGCTTCTCCGCGGTGGCGCGGATGTGTTCGCGCACGACGGCCAGCTCGCGGGGCGGGGGCGGGCGCAGCGGATCCACCCAGAGGGCCAGGACGGAGCTGGACCTGAGGTCCAGCCAGGGCTGGGACCGGGCGGCGGCGCCCAGGGTGCGCAGCTCGTCGCCCGTCAGCTCGCCGTCCGTCCAGGCGACGTAGAGCATGGGGACCAGCGGCGCCAGGCTGGGCAGGGACAGCAGCTCCCGGGCGGAGGGGCGGGATGGGGCGTCGAGCATGCAGTCTCTCCAGGCGAGGGAACGGAACCCGGCCAGTGTCGCCACGGCGGAAGGCTCCGGCAACGATGGAATGGGGACCTGTTCACCGGGCGGAGCGGGGACCGGGCGGTGACTCCCGGGGGGGAGCGGGCGTTCTTAGTTTGTCGGGACCATGAGCGAGCTTACGGACGAGTTGCTGCCCCAGCCGGGGGCGCATGGGTTCGACGGTGGCGACGTGACGCGCAAGCACGAGATGCAGGGCCCGTTCAAGCTGCAACCCGGGCCCGAGGGCTTCTCGTTCGCGCTCTACCAGGCCACGGGCGTGGGGCTGTCGCCGGGGCACCGGATGCACCTCCTGGAGAACAGCCAGGTCTTCGACCGGATGTTGGAGGACATCCGCGCGGCGAAGCACAGCGTGCACATGCTCATCTACATCTGGCGGCCGTGCGAGCTGTCGGACCGGTTCGTGGAGGCGCTGATTGAACGCTCACGCGCGGGCGTGCAGTGCCGCGTGGTGGTGGATCCGGTGGGCAGCGAGGAGACCACCGGGGACAAGGACTTCGACCAGAAGGTCGAGAAGCGGCTGACGGACGAGGGCGTGGGGGTGCACTACTACCGGCTGCTCGCGGGCAAGGTGCTGGGGCGGCTGTTGAGCCGGTCGCACCAGAAGATCGTCGTGGTGGACGGGCGCATCGCGTACACGGGCGGCTTCGGCATCTGGAAGGTGTGGGAGGGGGACGGGCTGAAGAAGGACAACTGGCGCGACACGCACATCCGCGTGGAGGGGCCGGAGGTGGGGCGCATCCAGGTGACGTTCTCCAAGCACTGGATTGAATCCGGCGGAGGGTTCCTGCCGCGCGAGTGCTTCCCGAAGCTGGAGGCGGACGGAGACGGGTGCGCGGCGTTCATCGAAAGCGCGGGGCGGTTGGGCATCACCGAGGCGGAGCGGATGGTGCGGGTGGTGGTGGCGGCGGCGACGCGGCGGCTGTGGATCGCCAACGCGTACTTCACGCCGCCCGACGACGTCCTGGAGCAGCTGGAGGTGAAGGTCCGTCAGGGCGTGGACGTGCGGGTGCTGGGCCCGGGCCCGCAGCACGACGTGCCGGTGGTGCGCGCGTCGCAGCGGTCCACCTATGAGCGGCTGCTGGCGGTGGGGGTGCGCATCTGGGAGTACCAGCCGGCGATGCTGCACTCCAAGACGATGCTGGTGGATGACTGGTTGTGCGTCGTGGGCTCCACGAACCTGGATTCGCTGTCGCTCAACAAGTTGAGCGAAGGGTCGCTGGTGTTCGAGGACCGGGAGATCGCCGCGAAGCTGGAGCAGTGCTGGGAGAAGGACGTGCGGCACTCGAAGGAGATTTCCCTGCAGAACGGTGGCCGGACGAACCCGTGGCGGAGGTTCGCGCGGCGGGCCACGCAGTGGGCGGGGCACGACCGGTAGGCGTCAGCGGTGGGAGGTGACGCCCTCCTGCCGGCAGTACGGGAGGACGGGGCAGGTGGAGCACTTCGGGCGGCTGCCGGTGCACACGTGCTTGCCGAAGGGGACGAGGAGCCGGTTGAGCTCCACCCAGTAGGGGCGGGGGAGGATGGCTTCGAGCGCGGTGAGCGTGCGCTCCGGCGTGGAGGCCTTCACGTAGCCCCAGCGGTTGGTGACGCGGTGGACGTGGATGTCCACGCTGATGACCTCGTGGCCGCAGGCGATGCCGAGCGCCAGGTGCGCGCACTTGGGGCCCACGCCCTTGAAGGACTGGAGCACGTCCGCGTCCGCGGGGAGCTGGCCGTGGAACTCGTCGCGCGTGCGCACGGCGATGGCGTGGACCTGGTGGGCCTTGCCTTCGTGGAAGGTGACGGGGCGGATGAGGGCGTCGATCTCTTCCGGCGCGAGGCGCGCGAGGGCTTCGGGCGTGTGCGCGCGGCCGAGGAGGCGGAGCGCGGCGGGGAGGCTGACTTCATCAAGCGTGCGGATGGAGAGGATGCACGCGATGAGCTGCTCGAAGAGGGAGCCGTGGCCCTTCGCGGCGAGCTCGAACATGGCCGCGTCCGCGAAGGTGCGGACTTCGTGGCGCACGCGGCGGAGGACCTCCTCGATGTCGAACGGGAGCTTGGCCGTGTCTGACGGCACGGCATGCGCGGTGCGGGCGCTCTGTGCGCGCGGCGCACGCCGTGGCGCTGCCGGTTGCTTCTTGAGTGCCATGCGGTCCTCCTGACCTGGGAAGTTGGGTCCGGAGGACGTGACTGGCCGGGCGCTCTTGCCGGGACGGTGGGCGGTCAGGCGGACGGGGTGAGGTTCATCGCGTACCAGCGGTCGCAGCCGAAGTGGCCGGTGCGGCCCATGGGGGCGCAGAGCGGTTCGAAGCCGACCTTGCGGTAGAGCTTCTGGGCTTGATCCATGCCCGCCAGCGTCTCCAGGTAGCACTGCTTGAAGCCGGCGCTTCGCGCGAACTCCAGACAGTGTCTCAACAGGCGCTCGCCCACGCCGTGGCCTCGGGCCCTGGGCAGGAAGTACATCTTCCGCAGCTCGCAGACGTCCGGTGAGCCTCCGTCCAGCGGCGCGATGCCCGCGCCTCCCACCACCTGGCCCCCATGCTCCACCACGAAATACACGTGCCGGGGTCGGCTGTACGCGGTGCTCATCGCGTCCACCTCCGGGTCGTGGATCGCGAACCCCGGGCCGTCCGCTCCGAACTCCGGCATCACCGCGCGGATGACCGCGGCCATCGCCGCGTCGTCCCGGGCCTCGATGGGCCTCAACGTCAGTTCCGTGCTCATGGCCTCCACGGTCCCATGCCTCGCGCCTGCCGGCCAGCGGTGCCGGGTGTGCACGTGTGCAGCGCCCTGCACAACCGCCACGCTCCCGACGCACCCCGGCGGGTATCCATCCCTTGCCCTTCCAGGGCATTCTTCGTGGCACGGTCGTTGTAGAGGGGGAAGCTCCATGTACTGTCCTGCCTGCCGACAAGAACGCCTGGGAAGCGCGCGCCAGTGCGTCGTCTGTGGCAATCGTCTCGCCGCCCGAGCCCGGTCCGACATCGAGGCCGAGCTCGCGCACGTCCACTTCCTCCTGGACGAGGTGCGACGCTGGGATGTCCATGACGTTCCGCCCCACGTCAGCCGTCGCCTCACCGAGCGCTACGAGCGGCAGGCCCGCATCCTCCTCTCCGTCCTCACGGAGACGCCCGCCGAGGCTCGCAATGAGGTTGTTGCGCCTCCAACGATGGGGGAGGGCGCTGTCGCCCTCGGCCCCGTCGCGCTTCCTGCCGTCGACGCGAACGCCCACGCTGCTGTCTCCGACGCTGTCTCCGCTGCTCCGGACGCCCACGCCTTTGCCGCCAGCGATGCTGTCTCCGCCGCTTCGAACGCCCACTCCACCGACGCCTCCGCGACCCCTGGCGCTACGGGCTCCTCCGCGGTCCGCTTCACCACGCTCGACCTCGCCGCGGCCCTGGGCATCGCGCCTCCGACTCCCGGGCTCCCCCGCGTCCCTCCCGCTTCGAACGCGGCCCGTGCTTCCTCCGAGTCCCGCGCGCGGGCCGTGAACGAACAGCGCGCGGCCCGTCAGCTGCCCCCGAACCCGGGCGAAGCGTTCATGGAGCCTCCCGCTCCGAAGGGCCGCACGGCCCGCCTCGTCGAGGAGACGTCGACGTGGAGCCGCGTGTGGCGGCCGTTCCTCTACGAGAGCATCGCGTGGTTCATCGGCGCGTTCCTCATCCTCTCCGGCACGCTCTACTTCGTCTTCGAGTCCTGGGCCGGGATGACGTCCGTCACCCGCTCGCTCACCGTCTTCCTCATGACCGTGGGCTACTCCGTCGGCTTCTCCGCCTGGGGCGGCGTCCTCGCCCGCCGCGAGTCGCTGCGCAAGCCCGGCCACATCCTCGGCCTCATCGGCTCCGCGGTGGCCCCGCTCGGCGGCGTCGCGCTGGGGCCCATGGGCTTCGGTGAATCCCTCCAGCTCGACGGCGTGCACCCCGCGCTGCTCGTGCCGCTGCTCTTCGTCTGGGCCGGCGCCGCCGCCTGGCTCGCCCGCAAGCCCTCCGAGTCCTTCGACGCGCCCTCCCGCCCGTTCATCCAGCTGGGCCTCGTCGGCGCCACGCTCATCATGGGGCTGGCCCCCCTGGCCGCGCGCATGGGCGCCCCGGCGGTGTGGCTCAACGCCCTGCCGTGCGTCCTCTTCTTCCTGCTGTCGAGCAAGGCCACCACCACCCTGCGCAAGGGCGATGCGCTCGCGTTCGCGCTGGCCGCGCCGCTGTACCTCACCGCGCTGTTCGCCATCCGGTTGCACCTGGCCCTGGCCTCCGCGGGCACTCCCGTTCCTCCCGGCACCTACGCGCCCTTCGTCGCGTTCCTGCTCGCCACCTGCCTGCGCTTCCGCACGCTCGAGGAGAGCCGCGCCGCGGATCCGCTCGCGGTCGGCACCGTCGCGCTCCAGGTCGCCTGCCTCGCGGGCGCCATCACCGGCACCAACCCCTCTCTCTTCCTCACCGCCGCCATCTTCACCGGCACGCTCGTGTCGCTGTCGCGCGGGGCCGTGAACCGGCTGCCGTGGCTCTACCCGGCCTATGCCGGCGCCTACTTCACCTATGCGTCCAGCGTGCAGCTGGTCCCGCACGCCATCACCGTCCTCCTCAACGCCATCAAGGCGCGCCTGGGCTACCCGCCCGCGGAGGTGCTGCCCTTCCAGTACGGCGCGCTGACGGCCATCCCGTTCGTGCTCGCGGGCCTCGTGCTCGCGTACCGCGCCCAGCAGCGCGGCGAGCGCACCGGTGACGCGCGCTCCCTGGGGCTCGCGGACGTGCTGCTGCGCGCCACCACCTGGGCCGCGCCCGTGTTCGCGATCTACGGACACCTGGGCACCGACTCGCGCCCGGCCTTCTTCGCCGCGCTCGCGCTGGCCGGGATGTCCCTGGGCGCGGGCCTGCTGTTCAAGCGCTTCCCGCTGACCGCCGTGGGCTCGGTGCTCCTCGCCGTGCTGCCCTTCGACGCCATCCGCATCTTCGGCGCGGGGCCCGCGGCCGTCGTGGCCGGCGTGCTGCCTGGCCTCGCGGCCTCGCTGGCGCCTCGATGGCGAGCGCACGCGGCGCTTCCTCTCCGCCGTGGTCGGCGTCATCGCGACGTGCGGGTTCGCCATCGCGCTCGTCACCCAGCCCATCACCGCGCCCGTCGTGGGCATGACGCTGGGCTGCGCGGGCGTGCTGGTGGCCGCGTACCGGCTGCGCGACGAGCGCTACCTCGCCTACGGCGCGTTCCTCGCGGGCGCCATCCTGCCGAAGCTCGCCTCGGTCCACTCCACGCAGGCGCTGCTCGCGACGATGGTGGGCGGCTCGCTGGTGCTCGCGCTCCTGGGCGAGCGCGGCGGCCTGCTCAAGCGGCTGGGCGTGCCGGCCCTCCTGTACGCGGGGCTCGCCGTGATGTGGGGCCTGGCCGACCAGGCCTTCATGGGCCCCGTGCTCCTCACCGCCGCCGCGACCGTGGCGGTGACCTCCCGAGGCTTCCCCGGCGTGCGGCCGTTCGCGGTCGTGCTCGTGGGCTTCGCGCTCCTGCCGGACGTGCCTCGGGTCTACACGGCGTGGGGCCTGTCGCCGGGGCTGTCGCTGGCGCTGCTCGTCGTCGGCTCGCTCGCGGCGTCCCTCGTCGCCGCGCGCAAGGGCAAGAGCGCGAGCACCACCACCGCGGGCATCCTCGCGCTCATCCTGCCGCTGGTGCCGGTGGCCCTGGCCCCCTACAGCCAGCAGTCCCTGTTCCTGCTGGGCGCGGCGCTGGCGGCGCTCTTCACCGCCCGCACGCTGCCCGTGACGGTGGGCATGCTGCTGGCCACCATTGAGGCCACCGTCGCGCTGCACACGGCCGGCCCGCTGGCCCTGGTGGGCTCGCCGCGCTCCTCAGCGTCCTGGCCCTCCTGGACGAGGTGCCCGCCGTGCGCCGCATCGCCACGGGCGGCGAGTCCTTCCGCATCGTCGCCACGCTGGGCGCGATGGCGGTGATGGGGGACGCCTCGTTCGCGTGGCACGGGCACGCGCTGTCCCTGCCTCGCGGCGCCATGCCGCTCGCGCTCATCGGACCGGCGCTGCTGCCGCTGCTGTGGACGCGCTCGCTGCGCCAGCCCTTCGTCGCGGCGCTGATGGTGCCCTACGGTGTGCTGACCCTGACGGCCTGGCACCCGCCGTTCATGTGGACCGCGCTGCTGCCGCTCTTCCCGCTGCTCGTGGTGCGCGTCGTGGAGCACGTGCCCGCCCTGGCCTCGCTGCTCCTGCGCTCCAGCGAGGAGGGCCCGCGCCACGAGCTGTCGAAGTGGATGCAGGTGGCGCTCGCGTGCCTGGGCGCGGGGATGCTGCTGAACCCGGAGGCGGAGCTGGGCCAGCGCACGGCGCTCTTCTGCGCCATCGCGCTGGTGCCCATGACGGGGCCGCTGCCGTCCGTGCGTGTCATCGCCGCGTCCCTGCTCCTGCTGTTCATCCCGGACGCGCGGCCCTGGGCCACCGGCCTGCTGCTGGCCCTGGCGCTGGCGGAGCACCACGCGCCCCAGGCCCTGGCCGCCTTCTTCCGAGGCCCTCGCGACACGGCGCTGCGCGCCTCCGCCACCGGTTCGGCCCTGGCCCTGGCGGCGATCTCCACGCTGGTGCTGCCGTCTCCTGGCGCGCTCGCGGTGCTGGGCGCGGTGGTGCTCCTGTCCGCGTTCCTGCTGTCGCAGCGCTGGCTGCTCACGGCGGCGGTGGCGGTGTTCGCGCTGGCGCCGCTGGGCCAGACGGAGGCGTTCGCGGTGGGCGCGTGGCGTCCGGAGGGAGCCCTGCTCGTCGCGGCCGTGGGCCTGGCCTCCGCGCTGCTGTCCGCGCTGTGCCAGTCCGGCGCCGTGCAGCGCACGCTGACGAACGTCACCGCGCGCCTGACGCCCGGCATCGAGGGCACCTGGAGCGAGCCGCTGTGGGCCGGGGGGCGCCGGCACCGTGGCGCTGCTCGTGGGCCTGCGGCTGGTGGATGCGGGGC
>NZ_JBKGHJ010000399.1:0-7968 GCF_046520365.1 Corallococcus sp. 4LFB | reverse complement strand
GGCCCGGGCAGCGGCGAGCGCCATCGTGGGCATGACGGGCGAGGACTTCGCCGCGCTCCAGGGCGCCCTGCGCGACGCGGGCACGCGCGACGGCCAGCCGGTGCCCCACGCGGACGTGCAGACGGAGCGCGCGCTCATCCTCAAGGCCGTGGGGGCACGCAACCAGGAGCTGGCGTCGCCCGGCGTCCTGGACCGCGTGCGCAACGCCTTCGGGGACACGACCCGGGAGATGGCCGACGTGGCGCGCTTCGCGCGGGACATCGCGGGCACGCCGCGCGACACGCTCATCACCCAGTCCACCGCCATCGACGTGAACGCGGGCTCGCGCGCGCTCCAGCAGCGCTTCGACGACTCGTGCGCGCCCACCGCGGCGCAGGTGACCCACGCGGACGCGGACCCCGTCTACGCGCGCCAGCTCCACCGCGAGCCCATCCACAGCCTGGACGCGAGCACGGACATCGGCCGCGAGCAGCGGCGCGTGCTGGAGGACAACGGCGGCATCGCGCGGCCCCGCCAGGGCGGCACGGGCGACAGCCTGGGCGTCTCCCCGGACGCCATGCGGGACATGTTCAACCGGGGCGTCTCCCCCAACAGCAACCGCACCTACGCGACCCAGACCATCGCGGACACGCCCCAGGCCCGTCAGGGCGCGCTGGACCGCGCGGACCGGCTCTTGCGCGACGGCGTGGACGTGCCCTTCGCCGTCCTCTGGAACGGCGGCGGCGGCCACGCGATGGTGATGTCCGACGCGCGCGGCCAGGGCGCCAACCGCGAGTACCTCGTCACCGACCCCTTGGACGGCAGGACGGGCTGGGTGCGCGGCAGCGACATCGCGGCCGGCAACACCCGCATCGGCCCGGGCACGGGCCGCCTCGCCTGGACCTTCGAATAGCCTCCTGTCCTCGCAGCCTCCCTCCGGGCCCCCTCGCCACGCTTCGTGGCGGGTGTGGGCCCGGAAGCCGTTTCTTCCATCCGTGAGTCCTCCATGCGCGCGCCATCCGTGATGCGTCTCCTCGTGCTGTCCGTGCCCTTGTTCTCCGCGCCCGCGTGGGCCATCGAGCGCTGCTCGTTCCAGGGCAAGCCCATCAACCTGGACAACGGCAACTCGACCGCGAACCTCACCGGCACCGTGCGCTGCGTGGACGAGGACACGAAGAAGGAGACGCACACCGTCGCCTTCAAGAACGGCAAGCAGGACGGCTGGGAGGTGCGCCGCTGGCCCGACGGCCGCGCCGTGGAGCAGGAGTACAAGGCCGGCAAGCGCCACGGCGGCTTCAAGCGCTACGAGGACGGCCGGCTGGTGGAGACCGGCCACTACGTGGACGACCACGCGCAGGGAGAAGAGCTGCGCTACCACCCCAACGGCAAGGTGTCCCGGCGCGTGGACCGGCAGCCGGAGGACGCGAAGAGCACCTTCGCGGACTATGACGAGACCGGGCGGCTCACCAAGGCGGGCTGCGGCCTGCGGACGTCCTGGGAGGCGGGCCTGAAGGACTGCGTCTGGAAGGGGCCCTCGCCGCTCGTGTTCTTCCACCCGAACGGGCAGAAGCGCGCCGTCATCCCGCTGAAGGACGGGCGGCGCGAGGGCGTGACGCAGCTCTTCGACAAGGACGGGCAGCGCACCGCGACGAATGCGTACTCCGCGGGCGTGCTCGACGGCGTGAGCACGCGGTACGCCGCCGGGAAGGCGCTCGGCTCCACGACCTGGGTCCAGGGCGAGCGGGAGGGCGACGAGACGGAGTTCTTCAACGACGGCGGCAAGAAGCAGGTCGTCACCTGGAAGGGCCGGCAGCAGGTGAAGCGCGTGGAGTACTACCAGAACGGCGAGCGCAAGCATGAGCTCGTGGTGACGGGCGACCGCGCGGTGGAGTCCTTCTACGAGGACGACGGCTCCCTGCGCGAGCGGCGGAACCTGCTCAAGGGCGAGTGGCACAACGGCTTCGCCCCCGACGGCGTCACGGAGACCTTCCTCCCGGACGGCGGACCGGCGAGCCGCGAGCACTACGCGAAGGGCAAGGCCGAAGGCCGCCGCCAGGTGTGGGCGGAGAACGGCACCCTCATCGAGGACTCGCAGTGGGCGCAGGGCCGCGTCACCGAGCGCAAGCGCTGGGAGCCCGACGGCGGGCTGGTGGAGGACGAGGCCTTCCACGAGGACGGCTCACGAAAGAAGAAGAAGTAGGCGCGCGAGGGAGCGCCGTCTTGACGGAGGATGGCGGCAATATTACTGCCATCATCCATCATGACCCAGAAGACGGAGCAGAAGCAGAAGTCGCACGACGCCATCCTCGCGTCCGCCGCCACGTTGCTGCTGGAGCGCGGCATCCAGGCCAGCTCCATCATGGACGTGATGAAGGGCGCGGGGCTCACGGTGGGCGGCTTCTACGGCCACTTCGACTCGAAGGAGCACCTCTTCACGGAGACCCTCCGGGGCACCGCCCGCCTGGCGTGGAACGCGCTGCTGCGCAAGGCGAAGGAGGACGCGCCGGACGCGCCCGCGCTGAAGGTGCTGCAGCGCTACCTGTCGCGCCAGCACCGCGACGCCGTCACGCCCACGTGTCCCCTGCCCAGCATCACCGCGGAGGTGTCGCGCACGGGGGAGCCCTACCGGGGAGCGCTGGAGGCGGAGCTCCAGGAGTTCGTTCGCTCGTACGCGGAGCTGCTGCCCACGGGGGCGCGGCGCCGGGAGAAGGCGCTGGCCGCCATCGCGCTCATGTACGGCGCGCTGTCGCTGGCGCGCGCGGTGCGCGGCACGAAGCTGGGGGACGAGTTCCTGGACGCGGCGAAGAAGCTGGGCGCGGAGCTGCTGACCGGCGACCGCACATGAAGAAGCCCGGTCCGCGTGCTTCCGCGGCCCGGGCTTCGAACGGCTCAGGTCACCCGCGCATCAGTCGCGCTGGATGGCGCCCTTCGGGACCAGGATGACGACCTCCTTGCAGTCCGAGTAGATGATGGAGTTCATGTCCTTGTAGTTGTGCGTCGTCTTGCCGCCGTTGCGCACGACGCCCATGTCGTTGCCCTTGGAGCCGCCGCTGTAGTCCCAGCCGTGGCGCGTCTGGAAGATGATGGCGCCGTCCGGCACCTTTCCGTCCGCCACGAGCTTGCGGTACTGGTCCGCGGACACGACGTTCGCGGTCGCGTTGCCGTAGGGGCTCTTGATGGCCTTCTGCGTGGCGCCCGGGAACGGGATGGACTCCCAGCCATTGCGCAGCATCTGCGCCATGCCGCCGCGGGGGTTGTTCGGGTCGTTGCCCGTCGCCGCCGGCGTGTTCGGGATGCCCAGCCGGCTCATGTTGTCCAGCGTGGTGCGCACGCAGTAGCCCGTCTCGCCGTTGTTCAGGCGCGAGGTGGCCAGCTTCTTCAGCGTGGGGTCGTTGGTGTTGATGCGGACGCCGTTGCCCAGCACCGCGCCGTTGTTGTTCGTGCCCTGGGTGTTGGTCGTCCCGCCCGTGGTGTTCGTGCCGCCCGTGGTGTTCGTGCCACCGGAACGCCTGGCCTGCAGCGCCTTGAGCGTGTCGGGGCCGACCTGGCCCGCGTTGCTGCCCGCCCTCACGCCGTTCGCCCGCTGGAAGTCCTCCACGGCCTTCTTGGTGACGGGGCCGAACTTGCCGTCCGCCGGGATGCCCAGCATCTCCTGGAGCTGCTTCACCGCCGGGCCCTGCATGCCCTCGCGCAGGTTGTTGCCACGCACCTTCACCTGGTCCATCGAGGGCGCGACGCTCCACTTCGTCCCCGGCTTCTGGGTGCTCGCGGCGGGCTCGAAGGTGTCGGCGGTCTGCGACGGGCGCGTGGGGGTGTTGGTGGTGGTGGCGGGGGCCGTCGCGGCACCGCCGAAGTGCGGCGCCAGCGCCTGCGCGCGCGCCCACACGTCGTTGGAGTAGTCATTGCCGGTGGTGCCCACGTCCATGCCCGCCTGGGTGCGGACATTGCCGGGGCCGGAGTTGTACGCGGCCACCGCGCCACGAAGCTGCTGCGCCTCGGACCAGTCCGGGTGCGCCTTCTTCATGTCGTTGACGTAGCCCTTGAGGATGCCCGCCGCCTGGTCGATGTGCTCGGCGCTGGTGGGGCCGCCCCGGGTCGTGTGGTAGCGGTGGTCCACCTGCATCACGCCAAAGCCGTTGCCGCCGTCGCCGTGGCCCGTGCGATCCAACGCCGCGCCCGCGCGCGACTCGCGGCTCGCGATGGCCGCCAGCAGCGCGGGGGCAGGCCGTGCTTCGCCGCCGCCGCCTCGATGTTGCCCTTGAACTTCTGCAGCCGGGCCAGGTCCGTCTGCGCCATCTTCGTGGACGCGGCCACGCCGGGCTGCAGCCCGTCCTGCGCCGCCGTGCGCGCCGAAGCGCCCGTGGGCTTGTACTGCGACAGGATGGCGTTGGGGTTCGCGTTGCGAACCGCGCTCGTCGTCACCGCCTGGGAACGGTTCGAGAAGACGGAGTTCGTGCGCGTGGACGTGGTCGCGTTGAGGCTCATGCGGGGATTCCTCGGTGGCGGCTGTGATTCCTGCCCCGATTATCCAAGCCCCTCCCCGTGAGTTGCGTGAGATCTGGAAATAAAGATCTCGCAGTTTAACTGGTGCGGAATTTTCCGCTCAAACTTGTCTTGGCTATGGGTTTGGTCACGGTTGGGTAAAAAAGACCCGGCGCCAGGAACGCGAACGGGGCCTGTTCCCGTGAAGGAACAGACCCCGTGCGGTGCTACAGGACTGTGACGCGGCGGGCTAGATGCCCGGGATGCCGGGGATGTCGTCCGGGATGAGGTCCTTGAGGAAGTCCTTCACGGTGTCGAAGGCGTCGCCGGCCAGGTCGCCCACCTCGCCGGGCAGGTCCGCCAGGACCCCGAGCGCGTCCTTGGCGGCATCGATGCCCTTCTTCGCCAGGTCACCCAGGTGGCCGACGGCGGCCTCCGCCAGCTGGCCGCCCACGCTGGCCAGGTCCTTGAGCGCGTCCACGCCGGCGTCGCCCAGGTCCGCCACGGCGATGAGCAGCTCCTTGCCGCCCTCCGTGAGGTTGTCCTTCCAGGCCTTCGCCACGTTCTTGAAGGACTCCACGCCGTCCTTGAGCAGGTCCCTGGCGAAGTCCTTGGCCCACGTCACGCGGTTGTCGACGAAGTCCTTGATGGCGCCGGCCGCCTTGGTGGCCAGCTCGCCGCCCTTGCGGGCCATGTCCGACAGCGCGCCGCCCACCCACTCGCCGGCCTTGGTGAGCGCCTCGCCGGGGTTGTTGGCGATGTACTTGAGCGTCTCCACGGCCTGCGCGCCCGCGTTGGCCAGGCCCTTCACCAGGCCCTCCGCCAGCTCGGCGCCCTTGGCGCCCAGGTCCTTCACGGCGCCCCAGGCCTTCTTCGCCAGCTCGCCGCCCTTGGCCAGGGCGTCACCGATGGCCTCCTTCGCCTTGGCCGCGGCCTCGCCCGGGTTCTGGGCCGTCCAGGCCAGCAGCTCCAGGCCCTTCTCGCCCAGCTGCTTCGCCTTGTTCACCGTGTTGGAGACGAGCGTCGTCGCCCCGTCGATGAGCTCCTTCGCCTTCTCCTTCGCGGCGCCGGTGAGCTTGTCGTAGCCGGCCTTCAGGTCGTTGAGCGTGGAGACGGCCTGCTTGTAGAGCGCCTTGCCCGCGTCCGTGGCCAGGTCCACGCCGGAGTTCACGACGCTCTTGATGCCGTCGAGCGCCTTCTTCGCGGCCTCTCCCGGGTTCTGGGCGATGTACTTGAGCGTCTCCAGGCCCTTCGCACCCAGCTTCTTCGCGCCGTCGATGACGCCGTCGAGGACCTCCTTGGCCTCCTTCGCCAGCTCGCCGCCCTTCTCGATGGCGGTGTTGAAGGCCTCCGTGGCCGCCTTCGCCGCGGCCTCGCCGTACTTGGACGGGTTGCGCACCACGTCCGCCAGCTTGTGGATGACCTTCGCGGCGCCCTTGAGGCCCTCGCCGGCCAGCTCCGCCTGGGACACGCCGACGAACTCGGCGGCCTTCACGGCGCCCTTGGCGGCCTTCTCCACGCCCCACTGGATGAGCTGCGCGGTGCCCTCCGGCCCGTAGTACGCGGCCATGTGCGCCAGGCCCGCGGGGCCCTGCGCGGCGGCGCCCGCCAGGTTCACGGCCTTCATCCAGTCCGGGGCCTTGTAGCCCTTGGGGTCGGCCTCGTACTTCTCCTTCTCCTGGCTGAAGCCGATGTCCATCGCCAGCTCGGCGGCGCCCAGCACCACGCTGGCGCCCACGTCCGCGGCCACGCCCACGCCGGTGAGGTCCAGGGCGATGCCCAGGGCCCCGTCCGCGGTGTTCAGCACCGCGGCGGTGTGCGCGAAGTAGCCCAGGTCGTTGTTCTTGCCGTGCAGCTCCAGCGACTCCTTCTCGTACTTCACCGCGTCGATGGCGTTGGGCAGCGCGCCCGCCACCGGGACGACCTTCGCCAGGTTCTTGAAGACCTTGCCGGCCACGTCCGCGGTGATCTCCACGCCGACCTTGCCCAGCACCTTCTCCATCACCTTGAGGCCCTGGCCCACGAGCTTGCTGCCCGCCTTGTCCAGGAGCGGCCCCAGGCCCTTCATGGTGGTGTTGAGCGCGTCCGCGCCGACGCCGTCGGTGAACTTGAGCAGCGCCTTGAGCGCGCCGGAGTCCATGTCCGTCACCAGCTTGGACAGCACCTTGCCCGCGTCGTCGTCCAGCTTGCCCGCGAGCTTCGCGAACTGCTCGGTCGTCTTCGGATCCGACAGGACCTCGTTGAGGACCTTGTGCTCCATGCCGCCCAGGGCGCTCACGATGCGCTTGCCCGCCGCGGCGTCCGCCTTGCCCAGCTGGCCCACCAGGTTGTCCAGGGCCTTGGGGTCGGTGATGCCCTTGAGCGCGGCCTCCAGCGACTCCGGACCGCCCAGCTTGGTGGCGGCCGCGTCCAGCTTCTTCAGCTGCTCCGGCGTGAGCTTGGAGGCGAGCTGCGGATCCAACCCCTTCACCTTCACGTTGGCCAGCTGCGTGCCCTGCCGGGCCACGTCCGCCGCGTCCTTCACGCCCGCGTTCTTGAGGACGTCCGTGAAGGCCTTGAGGTCCTTCTTGAGGTCGGGCACCTCCGCCAGCAGCTGCGCGGCGGCCAGCGCCTTGTCCTGGGTGGAGGCGTTGGGGTCCGCCAGGGTGATGGCGGAGCCCGCGGCGCGCAGCGACCCGTCCAGCTTGCGCAGGTCGTTGGAGAGCGCCGGGAACTTGTCCCCGGCGAAGTCCTTGAGCGCCTTGCCCAGCTCCAGCGTGGCGGTGGCCTTGTCGGTGGCGGAGGCGTTGGGGTCCGTCCACTTGCCGATGGCGCCCACCAGCTTCTCCGCGGCGGGCAGGCCCTTGAGCGCGGTGTCCAGCACGCCCTTCAGGTCCTCCGGCGCGAAGGTGTCGCCGGTGGCCTTCGCCAGGGTGAGGGCCGCCTGCGCCTTGTCGACGGTGCTCGCCTTGGGGTCCGTCAGCTTGCCCAGCGAGGTGAGCGCGTCCGCGTTGGTGGCCAGCTTCGCCAGCTTGTCGTCCTTGACGCCCAGGCGCTCCAGCGCGTTGGGGACCGTCTCCGGGAACTGCGAGGCCAGCTCGCCCAGGGCGGTGGCCTTCTCCGAGAAGGAGCCGGTGCCCAGCTTGTTGAGCGAGTCATAGGCCTTCTGCAGGTCCTCCTTCTTCTTGTCCTTGAGCTCCGGGAAGAGCTTGGGCAGGTCCTCCGCCTTGTCGGGCAGCGCCTCCGCGTGGGGCGGCTTCGGGTCCGCCGCCGGGGCCGCGACGGTCTGCCCCGCCGGAGCGCTGACCGGGCGCGCGCTGCCATTGGAGGTGAGCGGCGTGGCGAACGGCGAGGTGCTCTCCCCCGTCAGCCGGTTCACCCCGTTGCGGTTCTGCGGGCCACCCGAGGCGAACTGGTCGTTCTGGAACAGCTTCACCGTGGGCTGCTTCGCCTGCGCCTGCTGCTGCAACTTCGCGGTTTGCTCGGCGGCGGCCTTCGCGGCGGCCTCGGCGGCGGCCTTCGCGGCGG